>NZ_JBPQTX010000033.1:0-36913 GCF_051386555.1 Streptomyces sp. URMC 126 | reverse complement strand
TCGTTCGGGACGAAGAGGTCGTGGGTTCAAATCCCGCCACCCCGACTTGGTTGCACCAGGTCAAGGCCCTGATCTTCAGTGAAGATCAGGGCCTTGACTCGTTTTGGAGATCGTCCGGGAGAAATCCGGGAGAAGATCTTGGTTCTCGCCTTCGACGTCCTCCCTTACCGCCGGGACCGGAGCAGCCGATCAAGAACCCCCACGGGAGAGCGGGGGTTCATGGCCCGCCGCGCGTCGAGTGATGCGTGCCACAGCCGCGTGAGTCCCTCGCACAGTCGCCGCCGCATCTCGGGCGTGACGTGGGTGTAGCGGGCCGAGACCGAACCGTCGATGTGGCCCATCCGCTCGTCGGCCAACGCCTTCTCCGTGTTCAGGAGCCCCTTGTCCTCCATCCACGTCCGGTGCGCGTGCCGGAGACCATGCGGAGTGAGGCCCTTGGCGATCGGTACCCAGCACGCTTCCGCACGAGCCGCGGCTCCTCGGCCTCGCGCCGGCACCCCCGGCCAGGGTTCCGAGAGCAGAGGCACCGGTCGTGCCTCCTGCGGCGCCTTCTTCGGGTACCACCCCTCCGCGGCCGGGCGGAACAACCACGTTGCGAACCCGTTCCGCCGCCAGTGAGCCGCGTGCCCTTCCGGTACGCCGCCGCGAACGAACCCGAGATCGGCGATCGCCTGCTCCACCCGGAGCCGCGTCGGCTCGGTGACCCGGTCCGGACGGTTCAGCACGTTGGACACCGTGCCCGTGGACACGCCCGCCCGCCTGGCGACGTCCACCAGCCTCGCCCCGGAGACACCGTTACGGGCCAGCCCCTGCCCTCGGAAGACGTACACCCTGTTGTGGCACTGGCAAGGCTGGGCATCGGTAGCCGCTATGTGATCCAGCACCAGGCCCGAAAGCCACCTCGGGACATCGATGTCCCGGTAGCTGTCGTCCTTCGGCGGGCACCGCACCAGCTCCCCCGTGTCGAGCTCGTACAGCTGCCATTCGATTCGGATCGACTCCGGACGCACGAACTCCGGCTCAAGGCCGACGATCTCGCCCCACCGCTTCCCCGTATACGACTTGAGGACGGTGGCGACGAACTCGTCGTCCCTGCCCGAGAGCAGCGCAGCCCGTTCGGCCACCAGCAGGGCACCCAGCGGATCCGTCACGACCTTCTCCGGACCACGGTCCCGTCCTCGGCCGGCGCGCTTTCCGCGGCCCCTCCTCCTCGCCGCCGGGTTGGAGTTGATGAGTTTCTCCTCCACCGCGTCCTCAAGAATGAGGTGCAAGGTAGCGCGCCAGGTCTTCACGCTCGACGCCGCGTAGAGAGCGCGCTCAGCCTTCTCCCAAGCACTGACGTGCGACCGCTGGATATCGGCGAGCGCCTTCTCCTCGAAGGTGGGGAGCAGGTGCTCCTCGATGTGGTGCCGGTAGTTCTGCATGGTCGAAGCAGCGAGATCCTGCTCGGCATACCAGCAGCTGACGTACTCGGCGAATGTGATCCGCCCCGCCGCCGGATCTCGCCAGAAGCCCCCTTGTACCTTCGCCTCTTCGAGATTCGCGGCCTTCTCCGCGTCCCGCCTGGTCTCGTACTTGATCGTGTTTCCGGCAGCATCCGACACGGTCCCGTACTTGCCGGGTGCGATCTTGAAACGACCGCGCCAGTACGTCCTGCGCTTTTCAGCGAACCCCACTGCCACCCGCCTCCGCCGACGAGGGAGCCGACGCCCGCTCACCGCGCCCCCGACGCGGAGGCCTGGCACGGAGCCGAACGGTAGGGAGCGTCGGCTCACTCTGCGCCCGGGAGGCCCGGGTCGCTCCCCCGAGAACCGGCCCCTGGGCTACGAGGGGCCGCTCCTCGAGGACCCTCAGAATTTCCGTGTACTGCTCCGCCGTGAAGCGATAGGAGCCACCCGCCCGCGTGAAGGGAACACGGCGTCTCCGGGCCTGCTCCTTCACCCACCATTCCGAGCACCCCAGAGCCTCTGCGACCTCCGAGGGCCGGTAGAGGTGAGGCAGCGGGACAGCAGTGACACTGTGACGGCTGTGACTCGTCATGCCAGCCCCCCGTTCTCGCCGGGAACGACGTAACCCCCGGCCTCCCTGGTCAGCTGGACGTCGTTGGCCATCCGGGAGCAGGTCTGCCGGACGAGGGCGGGGTCGAGGCCGGTGCCCTCGGCGATCTGCTTGGGTTTGGCGCCGGGGTGGTCGCGGACGTAGCGCAGGACGGTGGCGCGGGTGTCGCCGATGGTGTGGGTGGTGGCCGGGCCTTCGAGGAGTTGCCAGGCGCCGGCTTCGGCGTGGAAGCGGAGGGCGTACTCGGCCTCGTCGACGTCGCGGCCGGTGACGTGGAGGACGCCGTCGGCCTGGCCGCGGGAGCGCTTGAGGACGAGGGTGGCGTCGGCGGCGCCGGCCAGGCCGTTGGTGCCGGAGACCTCGGCGAGGAAGTCGTCGGAGCCGGCCTTGCGGACGTGGTGGACCAGGACCATGGCGATGCCGTAGTGGTCCGCGATCCGCTTGGCGTGACCGACCGCGGCGTAGTCGGCGTCGTAGGCGGAGGTGCCCGGGGCGGACGGGCCGCGCATCTTCGCGAAGACGTCCACGATCACCATCCGGGCGTCCGGGTTGCGCTCCACCCACTGGGCGATGGCCTCGTTGCCGCCCTGCGGGAGGGGCGGGCAGGAGGTGGCCAGCGTCAGCGCGGCCGGCGCCGGCTCGCCGCCGAGGATCTTCCGCATACGGGTCTGGAGGCGGCGCGGGGTGTCCTCCAGCGCGAGGTAGAGCACCGGGCCGCCCTCCACCGGGACGGTGTCCATCGCCTGGCCGCCAGCGGCGACCGAGAGGGCAAGGCCCAGGGACAGCCAGGACTTGCCGACCTTCGGCGGGCCTGCGAGGAGGTTCACGCCCTCGGAGATGATCCCGGGCACCGCCCAGCGCGGCTCGGGGAACTCCGCCGCCATCAGCTCGTCCGCCGTCCAAGCGGTGCGGATGCGCTGCTGGGCGGGCTGGAGGGGCTGCGGCTCCGCGTGGGTGGAGTAGAGGTGCGGCAGGGGCTCGGTCATGCCGCCCTCCTCGCCACGGTCCGCGGGCGGCGGGCGCCGGCCTTCAGGCCCGAGGCGATCGTGCGTCGGGCCTCGCGGTCGCCCTGGCCGACGCGGAGCGCGGCCACCACCAGCCACTCGGTCACCTCGGCGGCGCTCAGTTCTCCGCCGGCGACGAGCTGCCCGAGGGCGACAGCCGCGAGGTAGAGGGCGTTGTTGTGGCCGTGCGCCGGGGAGTTGGCGACCTTGGCCAGCTCGCCGTTCACGGCCGCCTTGAGGTAGCCGCTGCGGCGGTCGGAGCCGAGCGTCACGGTCACCGGCTTCTGCGGGGGCAGGGTCGCCGGTCGGAGGAGGTCGAACAGCCAGTGCGGCAGCGGGGCCGGGTCGATGTCGACGACGCGAGTGTACGGCTTGCCGTTGACGGTGCTGCCGGCGCCGACGACGCAGCCGCCCGCCGCCCGGGTGTCGATCTTCCACCCGAGCGCTCCCGCGGTGTTGCGCAGCTCGACGCCCTGCGGCGCGGCGAAGTAGAGGTGGATTCCGCCGCCGGCCGTCCGGACGGTGTGGGTGTCAGCGGGGAACGGCTGCCCGTGCTCCGACGCGAGGTGGGACAGCGCGTCCGCGCCGGTGGTCACCCTCGGCGGCGTTCCGGCGGGCGGAAGGTCCTGGCCGTGCTTGGGCACGTCCAGGTCGATAACGACCAGCTTCGACGGGCCGGTGGCGATGCCGATGTTGAAGGGGGACGCGGTCCAGCAGCGGGAAATGTGCGTGACATCGGTCGTCGCCCGCCGCTCCCACGCTCGCACCGCCGGGCACTTGCCACCGCGTCGGATCGGGAAGACCCTCCAGCCGCGCTCGGCCGCCGCAAGAGCGGCGTCCAGCAGCGGACGAGAGCTGTTCTGAGGCATGCTGGTGACACCTCCTGTGTCGTGGTTGGGATGGGAGGCCGGGGCAGCGGGCGTCCTTGACCCGTCGACCGCTGCCCCGGGATTCGCAGACCTACGAACGGCTCCAGGCCAGGTAGGCGCGGCGGACGTACTCGCGGTGGTCGTCCGCGGTGACCAGTTCGAAGCCCCTCGGGCTCAGCCCCTCGTGCGTGGCGTCGTAGCGCACCAGCTGGAGCGCCGCGTCGGCGGCGGCCTCGATCGCCGGCGCCGCCACCTCCGGGGCGTAGCTCGCCGCCTCCTTGAGCGCGATGCGGTCGAACACGGCGGCCTTGCGGAGCCAGAACTCACGGTCCGGCTGCGAGCCCCGCTGCCTCGCCACCCAGCCGGTCTCGGTGATGATGCTGGGGGCGTCCGCGTACGCGGTGGCGGGGTCGGGGGCGGGCGCTTCCGTGGTCACCAGGTCTCCTCGTCGTTCCTGCTCGTGGTCATGAGGGCGAAGTGCAGGGCGCTCTCGGCCTGCTCACCGAAGGCGTACGCGGCGTCGGCGAGCCCCACCGCGAACTCGTCCGCCCCGCAGCGCGGCTCCGCCCGAGCCGCGTCGGCCTCGTCCTGGCGCTGCAGGAGCACGCGGCGCAGTTCGACGAGTCGGAGGCCGCCGTACCACCCGCCCAGGAGGCCGGTCGGGTCGGGCAGCCCCGTGGCCGGCAGCACGTACCGGCCTTCTTCCCGCCGCAGTTCGGCGCGGTGCGGGCGTTCGCCCCGGAGTACGTCCAGCGCCGCCGCACCCGCACCATGGGCGTAGGCGAGGGCGGTGTTCTCGTACAGCCGCTTCGTGCGGTTCTCCAACTGCCGGTAGACGTCGACCAGCTCGCACACCGCGGCGTCGTGCGGGCGGAAGAAGGGCACCTCGGGGGCGTTCAGCTCACCGTTGACGGGAAGCAAGCGGTGCGGGTCGACGCTCCAGGCGGCGACGCGGGCCGCGTCGTTGGCCATGCGCAGTTCCCTAGCCGCCGCGCCGAGGGCGAAGACGCTCTCGGTCAGGCTCTGGAACCAGGCAACAGCAGGCTTGGTCACGAAGGGTCCTCCCTGCTCGTTCGGGCCGGGCTGTCCGGTCCTCCGCACGGCCTCACCTCCGGCAAAGGGGAGCCGAGGCCGCACGGGGGGCCGTCAGCGGAGGGCGTACCGGCTGGTGTCGCCCTCACCGGCAGCGTCCAACAGTGCGCGGAGGTCGCCGCCGACCGCGGCGAGGCGCCGCTCGATCGCCTGCCAGGACTCGGGGTCGATGGCCATCAGGGCGGCGATGGCGACCGGTCCCTTACCGCGTTCGAGTGCGCTGAGGACGTCGCGGAGTTCCGCGGCGGCCATCAGGGAGATGCGGGGGACGGTGGTCCGGCACTCGCACATGGTTGTCTCCTTGTCGGTTGGTCGGTCACTTGCCGAAGTCGCGGACCGCGCCGCTCAGGGCGGTCATGATCTGGTCGATGGAGCCGGCCGCGCCGGTCCGGGAGAGGTAAAAGCCGAAGAGGACGGCCACCACGGCGGCGCCGATGCCCAGGGCCTTGAAGCGGAGGAGCAGGGCCAGGAGCACGCCGAACAGCGCGAGGGCGGAGATCGACACGAACACGGTGAGCTCCTTCGGAGTCAGCGGGTGCCGTCGCGGTGGACCCGCGAGACGAGGTTGTAGAGGTGGCGTCCGACGCGGACGCGCTTGCCGTGGCCGCGGCAGCGGCGGCAGTCACGACCGCGACTGATCCGGCCGCGGCGGTTCTTCCGGACCTGGAAGCCGAAGCCGTGGCACTTCCGGCAGGTGCCGAGGGGGCTGACGGCGCAGAGCGCGGCATAGCACAGCGTGATGAGGAGCAGGACGGGGAAAGCGGAGAGGGCGGAGCTCATCAGGGGCCTCCCGGGCCGGTTCACGGACGTGTTCGGGGAGGGCCGCTAACCGCTAGCGGCCAGGTCACAGCAGGTTTCGGGTGCTAGCGGGGCCGCTAACGTTAGCGGGGTGCGCTGCTAGCGCCCGCGGCCCCGGCGGTCATCCCGCTTCCTGCCTTCCGTCACGGTCGGCGACGGCTTCGGCGATGGTGGCCCGGACGATGCCGCGCCGGTTGACGACCTTGCCGTTGAGGCGCCGGCCGATCTGCACGGTCTCGATCCCGAAGGGCTTGAGCGCGGCGGTCAGTTGCTCGGCGGCCCAGCCGGCGTAGACGTCGGGCCGCAGTTCCTCCAGGCGGCCGACGACCGTCTCGTTCCAGATCTTCGGCTCGTTCGCGGGGACGACGGCGAGGATGTCGCGGAGGAGGTCGAAGGCGGCGACGGCTTCGGCGACGGGGTCCGCGCCGAGGGCGTGGCCGGTGAGGGTGCCCGCCGCCTCCCGCAGCGCGTACGCGCGGGCCACCACCGCGTCGGCCGTCGGGGCGTCGATGTTCGCCGCGCCGACGATCCGGGCGTCGGCGCCTTCGCCGACGAAGTAGTGGATGCCCTTGTCACCCCACGCGAACATCGTCGCCCGGACGCCCCGCTTGTACGCGGAGGTGCCCAGCACCATGTCGTTCTCCATCTGCCCCATGACCTTGAGGCACCACCGGTTGGAGGCGTTCGCGGAGATGCCGGTGGGCAGGGACCGCGCGTCAGGCCGCTGGGTGGCGAGGAGGAGGGTGATGCCGAGGGCGGGCCCCCGCTTCACGAGGTCCGTGCAGATCTCCTCGAACTCCTTGCCGTGCTTGGGGTGCTCGAACCACACCTGGCACTCGTCCGCGCCGATCACGATCGGGTGCAGGCCCAGGGACTTGTTGTCGGCGAGCTCGCTGGTGACCTTGGACTCGGGGCAGAGGTCCCGCGGTAGATTGCGGATCACCTTCGCCCGGCGGCGCAGTTCCTCCCGGATGCCGCGGAGCACTGCCAGGGCGTATTCGATGTCCTCGTCCTCGTCGCCGGCGCGGTAGCTGTGGGCGACGCGCTCCAGCGGGCCGAGGTCGCCGGTTCCCTTGAGGTCGAAGGCGTGCAGTGCAGCGCGCGGGTCCAGGGCAGCGATGAGCAGGAGCAGCCGGAGGAGGAACGTCTTGCCCATGCGCGGGATGGCGCCAATGATCCCCGAGATGTACATGAGGGTGACGTCGACCCAACGGCCGCGCTGGTCCGTGCCGTACGGAGCAGGCTTGAACAGGTCCACGGCGCCGCTCTCCAGCAGCGGCCACGCCGGCTTCTTCGCCTTCGACATGTCCTGATCGCCGACCCACAGCACGAGCCGGCCGGTGTGCTCCTCGGGCACGGCCTCCGGCCAGACGCAGCCGAGCGGGCGGCGCAGGCCCGACGCGAGCCGGTCGCGGCGGTCGATCACGTCCGTGACGGTCACGCCGTACGGCAAGTCGCCCTCGGCCCGCCAGCCGGGGCCGTCCCTTGTGATGGGGGCCGTGAAGACGAAGCCGTCCTGTCCCTTGCTCTGCGCCTGGCCGATGGCCGAGATGCCCAGAGCGCCGAGGGCCCGCAGCACGATGTCACTGGTGAGCTTCTGCGTCTTCGGCGTCTCCACGGCGCGGGTGATCATCGGGGCGTCCGCCGGGGTGCCGAAGTGGCCGAGCGCCAGCGCCAGGGCGCCGAGGGAGACGGCCTGGAGCCAACCGGGGGCCAGCACGTACAAGGCCAGCGCGGCCCCCAGGCCGACGAGCGAGGCCAGGACGGCGACGAGCGTCCGCAGGCGCACCCGGCCGTCCCGCTGTCGGCAGAGCTTGAGGTACTCGCCGACGTCCTCCCGCCGCACCGCGGCGAGCCGGACCGGCTCCCCTTCGGCGTCGGACACCCATCGCATCGCCCCGCCGACGAAGCGGGCGGCGCCGCGTGGCGCCTGCAGGGTGAGGCGCGCGGCGTACACCGGGGAACGCCAGAGGTGGTACGCGGCGACGTGGCCGTAGTGGCCGGCGGCCCAGGTCGCGGCGGTCTTCAGCTCCGCCCGGTCGCGCATCCACGACGGGACGATCGGGCGGCGCTTGGCGCCGGTGATCCGTGCCATGAAGCCGGGTGCCGCCGGGGCCGGACCGTCGACCATGACCGTGGTGTCGGGGTCCTGCGTGACCGCCTGGGAGCGGGCGGCGCGGACGTCGTTGAGGTGGTGCACCGTTCCTTCGTCACCGGTGCGCTGATCTCGGCCGTCGTCCTTCTCGTGTTGCACTGCCAGTCCTTCCTTATGGGGCCCGGCGCAGCCCGTCAAAGGGCATGGCCGGACCGGGATTTCCGGGTGCAGGAGGGGAATCAGGAATCAGCCGCGTCGGGCAGGGCTTCCCCTTGGCCGTTCACCAGGGCGAGCTGTCCGGCCCCCGGCCGCCGCCCGCGCTCGGTGTCGAGCTTCACGAAGACGCCGTGTACGTAGCTGGGCGCACGGGTGGCCCGCTTGGCCGTCTCGCGGACGCTGAGCCCGGCGGCCCAACCGCTCTCGATGACCGCTTGAGCGTCGGCGGTGCTCAACTTCGTGGTCCGCTCGGGGACGTCGGACTCCTCGGGGCGTTCAGGTGAACGGTCCGAGCCGTTCACCCCCTGATCAGCAGAGACCTCCGTGATGTGGGGCAGATGCGGGTACCCCTGCCGGCGGATCGCTTCCGTCGCCTGGCGCATCTGGTCGCGCACCTGGGCGGCCAAGGCCGACGCGGCGGGGTCCGGCGCGGAGTCGGCCCACGGCGAGGGGAGTTCGACGGTGGCCAGCCCCGCCGCGTGACGTCGGGCGGCGAGCTGTTCGAGGAGCCGGCGCCGCTGCCCGGCGTCGACGCCCACGGACGCCCGCGCCACCGCCACCGCGAGCCGCCGGTTGAGCCGCCGGCCGCGCCGCGTCGTGCGCCTTTCCGGTGCCGTGTCGGCCAGGCGGGCGGCGAGAGCGACCGCCCGCGCGGTGGCCCGGTCGCGGGTGATCTGCGCCGCGTCGCGGTTCCGCTCGGCGACGCCGAGGTGCGAGAGGAGCCGTTCCCGCAGTTCCTTGCCCAGCACCGCGACAAGACCGTGGGACTTCGCTTCCGGCCGGCGGTGGCGGAGCTCGATACCCATCGCCAGGTGCCAGAGCATCGCGGCCATGACCGGACCGACGAAGGCCCGTACGGTCCCGCCGACCGTCCCGGATTCGGCGTACGCCGGGATGACCTGCACGCCGGTGATCACCCAGACGAGCACTCCGGGGGCGCCGGGCGCTCCCGTGGGCCCGTTCAGATTCTGCCGGGCCATGAGCGCGGTGGCGAAGAGGGCGAGCTCCGCGGCCGCGAACATCGCCGCCCGCTCGGCCGCGCTCCCCATGTCGAGGTAATCGGCGGCGAACCGCCAACTGGTATCGGCGCTGTAGGCCGTGCAGCCGGCGGCGGCCAGCGCGGCCACGACCACGGCGGCCGAACCGCGCTTCCGGCCGGCGCGCCGACCGCGCAGCCCCCGCCACATCAGCCAGACGGCCGGGACGGCGGCCGCGGAGCCGGCGGCGGGAGCCCAGGAGGGCAGGGACGCGATCATCACGCCGCCCTCTTGGCCCAGTTCGGCCACGCGTCGATCTTCACCCGCCACAGAGCGGTGCTGTTGAGGTGGGCGGCGTACAAGGCGTCCTCCGCCGCGACCTCGTCCGTCTCACCCAGCTCCAGAAGCTCCGTGAGGACGGACTCGGCCACCGCCAGGCGGGCCGCCCGCTCCTCGGCGGTCTCGCCCGGGACGCCGTGGAAAAGCTCCCTGAAGCCCGCCGGGGACGGCCGGCTCCCGGAGAACGCCCGGCCCTGTACCCGTAAAACCTCGTTGACCTGCTGGTCTTCTATGTACGAACGCATCGTCTCTCCTGCGCCGTCGGTGGGATGGAGAGCCGGGCGGTGAGCCTCCGTTGACCCGTCGATCACCGCGCCGGCCCAAGTCGGGCTGTCAGACGCGGAACCGCCGGGGCCGCACGAGGCGGAGCAGGAACCCGTAGAGGTACGACACGGCCATGTAGCCGCCGAGGCTCGTCAGGCCGACGACGAGCCAGTCCGCGCCGAGCCCGTGGACGGTGTTGCCGCCGAGGTACGCGACGAGCAGGGCGAGGACGAAGGCGGTCACGGCCCCCACGGCCCGCCTGGTCGTCATCGGCTCGGACCGGCGGGCCACCATTTCGACGTCCTTCGGCTCGACGAGCCGGACGCCGCCGGTGACCTGCAGGGCCACGAGGTTGCCGGTCGGCTGGGCGGCGATGCCGGACACCGTGCCGAGCGTCTTGCTGTCGCGGTCACGGACGACGTCACCGATCGAGAGCTTGATCGCGCGCTTCATCTGGGTCCCCCCATGGGATCAGAGGCCGGAAACCGGAGGCGGTACGTGCCGCACCGGTGCGGTTCCACCGCGGCTCGCCGGCAGGAACACCGGGGAGACGCGCCCCTCCGGCACCGCCGCCGCTGGTGACGGCGCCGAAGGGGATCACTCGTCGCCCTGATGCGCGAGCCGCGAAGCAGTCGTCACCAAGGCGGAGCAACTCATCAGGAGGTCTTGAGGAGAACTCCTCTTTATGAGTTGCGTTGACTATGGCGGACGCCCACCGACTCGTCAAGACCTCTTGATGACTCGTATGCTGAGGGCCATCGCACGACGGGATGGGTGAGCACCAATGGCCAAGGCGTACGAGCGCATCGCGGACGACCTCCGCCAGTCCATCCGCGCAGGTGAACTCGCCCCCGGCGACCGGCTGCCCTCGGAGGCGAAACTCGCCGAGCGCTACCGCCGGAGCGTGCCGACCGTCCGGGACGCTCTCCGCCTCCTCCAGGCCGAGGGGCTGATCGACAAGGAGCACGGCCGGGGCAACTTCGTCCGGCGCCCGCGCACGTTGGTGCAGCGCTCGAACCTCCGCCACCAGTGGGAGAAGGACCGGGTCCGCGAGCCGGAGGAGAAGCGCGCGGAGACCGGAGCCACCGAGCACGACACCGGCCTGGAGCTCCCCGACCTGGAGTTCCACGCGGCGTACCGCGAGATTTCGGCCGACAAGGAGCTCGCGGAGGCGTTCGGCGTCTCCGAGGGGACGACCCTCCTGGAGCGCACGTACCGCACCCGCTACCGGGCCGAGAGCGCTCCCTTCACCCTCGTGACCTCCTACCTCGTCCGCGACATGGTGGCGGCGAACCCGGCCTTGCTGGACGCGGCGAACGAGCCCTGGCCGGGCGGCACCCAGAACCAGCTGTTCACGGTGGGCATCGAGCTCGGGCGCATGGAGGAACGCGTCACGGCACGCCCCCCGACCGCGGAGGAGGCGGAGGAACTCGACCTCCCGCCCGGGACCGCCGTCCTGGTCCTCCGGAAGACGTCGATCGACGTCGACGACCGCCCCGTTGAGATCTCCGACGTCGTCCTGCCCGGCGACCGCACGGAAATGCTCTTCACCACTCCCCTGGAAAGGTGGTGACCGCCGTGCGCCGGCTCGTCATCATTACGGCCATCCACGCACCCGCCGCTCCCTACCTGGCGGACGCCTACAAGTCGCTCTGCGCGCAGGAGCTCCCGGACGACTGGGAGTGGCACTGGGTGATCCAGGAGGACGGCACGAGCGACGCGGTGGCCCCGCACATACCGGACGACCCCCGCGTCACCTTCAAGCAGGGCCGGCCGGGCGGTCCGGGCGTCGCCCGGATGATGGCCCTGGCGCACGCGGACGGCAAGTACGTGAAGGTGCTCGATGCCGACGACCAGTTGACGCCGGGCGCCCTCGCCCGCGACCTGGCCGTCCTCGAAGGCGACCCCACCCTCGGGTGGACGACGTCCCGCGTACTGGACCTGCTCCCCGACGGCTCGACGTTCGGCTTCGACCAGGACCCGGACGAGGGGCCGATCGAGCGCGGCGAGGTGCTGGAGCACTGGCAGGCGCACAACTACCGGGCCCAGGTGCACCCGGCGACCCTGTTCATCCGCCATGATCTGCTGCTCGCTCTCGGCGGCTGGATGGCCCTGCCGGCGTCCGAGGACACCGGACTCCTGCTCGCCCTCAACAGCGTGGCCCGCGGCTACTTCACACGCGAAGTCGGCCTGCTCTACCGCAAGTGGCCTGGACAGGCGACGAGCCAGGCGACCCACACCGACGCCGGCGAGCGCGACGCCCGCATGGCCGTCATCGAGGCCCGCGCCCGGGCCCTGTCGTACTCGAACTGGCGCTACCCGGTCACCGGCTGACCGGCACCTCGTACACGATCTCGCCGAACGACACGGGGACGACGATGTCGGCGGTCTCCACCGGCCGTCCGTCGTCGCCGTAGTACGTCCGCCGGACGCGGGTGACGAGGGACCCGCGCTGCACGCCGAGGAGGTTCGCCTCCTCGGCGGTGGCCTGCCCCGCCTCCACCGCTTCCTCGGCGTGGCTGACGGTGATCCCGATCTCGGCCATGCGGGCGGGCACGCCCTTGCCCGCCAGCGGCCCGCCCTCGGGCAGCACGACGATCGTGCCCCCGGTGAGGCTGTAGGGCTCCCAACTGGTTATGAGCTGAGCGGGCCGGCCATCGATCATGAACTCGTAGGCGGTGCGCACGCACAACTCGGCGACGTCGATGCCCAAGCGGGCCGCGATGTGGGCGGGCACCGGCACCTTCGCCTCGCTCTGGCTTTCCCAGGTGGCCCGTGGGCCGAGCCCGAAGCCGTCACCAGGTTGTCCGTCGCGCCACGCCGAGCGCAGTAGGCGGGCCCGCTCCCGCGGCTTCGCCACGTACGTGCCCGAGCCTGCGCGCCCCTCCAGGACGCCCTGCGAGATCAAGAGTTCCTGCGCCCGGCGGACGACGTTCTCGCCGACACCGCATTCCTGGGCAATCTGGGCTCGGGACGGAAGACGCGCCCCGGGGGTCCACTCCTGATCCGCGATGCGCTGCCGAAGCACGTCGGCGATGCGGAGGTAAGGCGGCTGCTCACGCATGTTGGAAATCTAGTCCACTAGCTCTAATCTAGTTAACTAGCATCACGCCGTGTAACTTCGCTGTGACGGAGGACCGCCTTGTGCCCTCACCCGAAGCTCGTGCCGAAGCGCTCGCACGCCGCTTCGCCGCCGCCGGCCTCGCGCCCCGCAAGAAGGACCGCGGCAACCACACGCGCATCGAGATGAAGATCCCGGACTCGGCGACGCGCTCACGCCAGTCCTGGCAGGAACTCCTGACGCTGCTCGGAACGGCCGACTGGTTCGGCCTCGCCAGCAGCCGGCGCGGCCTCGTCGCCTGGGCCGCCGTCCTCAAGAACCCCCGTCCGGCGGCGAAGTCCGCCCGGGGCCCCCACCGCGATCAGCCGTAAGGAGCTGACAGGTG
This sequence comes from Streptomyces sp. URMC 126, assembly GCF_051386555.1. Lineage (NCBI taxonomy): Bacteria > Bacillati > Actinomycetota > Actinomycetes > Kitasatosporales > Streptomycetaceae > Streptomyces > Streptomyces sp. URMC 126. Next base: position 23,755 of record NZ_JBPQTX010000033.1, on the reverse strand, counting down.
CTCGAACGACTTCGCGCCGCCTTCGCGCGGGCGCGGCAACGGCTGTTACCGCCGTCCGGCTCCGCCGGAACTCCGGGCCACCGCCTGGCCAGTCCGGCCGAGGAACAGGGAAACGCTCCGGCGGGCCTCCCGCCGCGGAAACCGCCTCAGGGTGCGACCGCCCGCGCGCGGCCCTGCACGCGGGAGATCGTCCTCGCCCGTCCCATGCTGCCGGTCACGCTCGGCGGTGCCCAGCCCTGGTCGAAGCGCTACCGGGCCACGTTGCTGGCGGCCCGGTGCGACAACGCGCCGGAGGCATGCCGATGACGCCGCCGAACCATCAGCCGGCCGCCTGGCCGCACCGCTCCTTCGCCTGCGTGCCCGTCCTCCCCGGCAAGGCGCGCGGGACCGAAGGGGGCACCACGTGAACACCGTGTACACGCTCCTGGAAGTCACCGCGACGACGGTACGGCGCGGTGACCTCATAGAGATCGGCCGCAAGCAGTTCAAGGTGCGGAACCTCGTCGACGTGCCCGGTGGCGGCAGGCGCGTCTATTTCGGCTCCGGCGAAGCGTTCGTCTTCCGCCGGGGGACCCGCTTGTTCGCGATGCGCGCCTTGAGGACGTGGTGACATTGCCTCTTCGGTACCAGCAGGTCGTCGACGAGCTGCGCTCTCGCATCAACTCCGGCACGTACAGGCTCGGTGAACGCCTTCCCTCGGAGGACGCCCTCGCCGCGGCCTTCGACGTCGGCAGGCCCACCCTCCGGGACGCGTTGGAGGTGCTCCAGGCGGAGGGCCTCGTGAAGAAGCGGCACGGCAGCGGCACGTACGTGACCCGCCCGAAAGTGCCCGTCCGGTACTCCCTTGGCGGAGACACGAGGCAGGCACAGTCCGCCGCCCAAAACGCGATCCGCACGACTCTCAGCGCCACCAACATCAAGGCCAACATGGAGCTGTCAGCCCTCTTGGGTGTCCCGCCGGGCTCCTCGGTGGCCAAATACCGATACCTCAATCGGGAGGGGGAAATCCCGCACAGCGTGGCCCACGTCTACGTACCCCAGTCTGTGGCGCACAGGGACCTGCGGGAAATCCACATGGTCCGCTCCCCGTGGGGGGAGGACGTCCGGCGGCTGCTCGTCAAAGCCGGCGTGCACGTGGAAGGCAGCACGCAACGCCTGACAGCCCGGCTCGCGACGGCGGAAGAAGCGAAACTCTTGCAGGTCACCATCAGGACGCCGGTCCTGTCCATCGAACGCGTCTCCACCGACGCCACGGGCCGGGTGGTGGAGGCCGCGCACCTGGTCCTCCGCGGCGAACGGTCCGAAGCCATGTTCACCACGCTCGCACCCGTGCCGGATGAGGAGGCGACCGATGACGGAACCAGCGATGTCGATGCCGATTAGGGCCGACTCACCGAGGGACCACGGCGCCGGGGCCGGACTCCGGCTGCTGCCCTGGGCCGGCTTCGAGAACAAGCCGCTCTACCTGGTAGGAGGCGGCCACGGCAGCTTCCTCGGCCGCATGGCGGACATGGTCGAGGAGGAGCAACTCGCCTTGGCGGACGCCCTGCTGAACCACGTGGAGGAGATGACGAACCGCCCCGACGGTGGACCGGAGGAGATGCACTACATCGTCAGCCCCTTGGCGATGGCGTTGCGCGACGTCCTCCGGGTGGCTGTCAGCCGGGGAGTACGCCTGACCGCCCGAGCGCACGAGGAACAGGAGGGAAGACCGTCGCTCGCTCCTGCGGACGAGGAGCACTGGGAGGTGACGGCTCACGCCGCAGGTCCCGACCGTTTCCGGGGAACGTGCGAGGACTGCGGCGAGAAGCAGCCGGGGAGCACCCCGAGCGCCAGGCGCGCCCACTCCTGGTTCGTGCGGCACGCCGAGTCGACAGGTGACAGCACCTTCACGGTGCTGGCGTCCGAGACCTTCACCCTGAGCCCCACAGGCAGGTAGGGACGGATCATGACGGGCGGGCCGACTCCCCACGGAGTCGGCCCGCTCGGCTTGTGCGGCCGCATGCACGGTGTCGCGACACGGAAGCCGGCCTGGCACGCCGGTCCCTTGCTTCTTGCACCGACCGGCCCCTGTCTCTGAGCGGCTTGGCACCGTACGGTCGCGCACATGGCCCCTTCCTCAGGAAAGCGCCGTCCACCGTCCGAGACGCATCTGATTCCGCCGCCGTGGCGACCTTTTCTGACAGCAGCTCGCTGCTACGTGCGGTACGGCCCGGGCACCACGCTGAAGCGAGCGCTCCTGCGGGAATGGCTCGACGTCGGGCTCCGAAAAAACCCGGCCACGGCCAAGACGGTCACCACCCAATACGGGTGTCGCATCCGAATCCGCACGACGGAAGACCTCATCATGAGGTCGCTCTACACGTCCGGGTGCTGGGAGCCGGTGATCTCCGCCTTCATCGCCTCACGGCTGAAGCCGGGTGACGGCTTCCTCGATATCGGGGCGAACGTCGGCTACTACACCACCATGGCCTCACGGCTCGTCGGCCCGGACGGCGTCGTGGTGGCCATAGAGCCGGCGCCGGCGCTCCACGCCGAACTGCAGGCGAACGCCGCCCTGAACCACTGCGAGAACGTCCGTCCCGTCCGTGCCGCCATCACCGCTTCCCAAGGCGACGTAATCCTCTACGTCCCCCACGCGGGCAATCTCGGCGCCACGACCATGGTCAAACCGGAGCACCACGAGAGCCGGCTGACCGTCCCCGGCCTTCCCCTGGCAGACGCCGTTTCGACCGCAGAGCTCGCACGGGCCCGCATTATCAAGGTGGACGTGGAGGGAGCCGAGGGCACGGTGCTGGACAGCCTCGCCGAACTCCTGCACCACCAACGCCCGGAATGCGAGATCGTCGTCGAGATCAGCCCGGACCGCCTGGCGGCCGGCGGACGAACAGCCGACGACGTCCTGGCCCCGTTCCTCCACCACGGCCTGCGCCCGTACAGCCTCGTGAACTCGTACATGCCGGAGGACTACCCGGTGATGCTCCGCCGACCGACCGCCCCTGTCCGAATCCGAAAACCGATCACTGCCCAGACAGACGTCGTGCTGTCACCCGTCGACGCGGACGTGCTGCCTCTATGAGGCCGTAAGCAGCTGAAACAGCGGGGGGTGTCACACCGGTCACACTGTCACAGTCACCCGGCCGGGCTCCGGCCACCTCGCGTCCGCCAACCCCCCTCTGTGTTCCAGCCGTTTGTCACCCAAGACCCAGCCCACCGCCGCGTACCTGCGATCCTCAAAGTCGTCCGGACGACTTGCCAGGGGGCCAGCACGGTGGAGTTCAGCGAACAGCTTGTGACGATCGCTGCCGTGCTCCTGGGCGCGGCAACCACCCACCTGGCCAACCACAGGATGGAGAAGCAGCGGCACCGCCAGACTCTCCAAACCCGCTGGGACGCCAGGAAGCTGGACGCCTACGCGAACTACATCGACCAGATGCGCTCCTGCATCTTCCTCGCGGTCCACCTGTACCACCACCGCGAGGGGATACGCCCCAGCGACCGACCAGAGCAGGAGCTCAGAGCGGAGATGTCCGAAGCCGGCCGCCTCCGCGGCCGCGCCTTCGAACACGTCATGCTCCTGGGTGGCGACGACGTCGTCGAAGCAGCCCACGACCTCAACGCCATCGCCCTCAAAATCGACTGGCAGGCCACAGGCGAAACCACCGGCACCCTCGAAGAGTGGCGCGCACTCCACCGCGCCACCTTCAAGGCCATCAACGCCTTCCACGAAGCAGCCCGCAAAGACCTCGGCGTCCGGGGCCGCGTCACCGGCGACAACCACCCGGAGAGAGATCTGCTTCTGCCCCCCACCCGCAGAGGAGAGTGACACCCATGAAGGGCCCTATTGACCGGCTGCGGGCACGACCGAGCCCTGCCGGCTCAACCACCCTCCTCGAAAATGGCCGCCATGACCGCTTCGCCGGAATCTCAACTAGTGAGTAAAAACCGGGGTCTCCATCGCTAAACCTGCAGGCGGCGGCCTGTGGTCCCCGCGCACGCGGGGGTGGTCCCAGCGGGTAACGCGCACTCTATCTATGCCACGAGTGGTCCCCGCGCACGCGGGGGTGGTCCCGGGCGAAGCTCGCCCTCCACCTTCTTCAGGTCGTGGTCCCCGCGCACGCGGGGGTGGTCCCGTGTCGCTGGTACCGCTCTTCCCGCTGAAAATGTGGTCCCCGCGCACGCGGGGGTGGTCCCCCCTCCAGGCGGGCCCACTCCGGCATCGCCACGTGGTCCCCGCGCACACGGGGGTGGTCCCGACCCGTCCCGTAGCACCAACCGCTTGGGAGAAAGCTGGGAGAAGATCTTCTCCCAGCACCTTCTGAAGGCCCACCGAGACCTAGTCATCCCAAAGCCCCTGGCCTGCCCGAACAGCAGGATGGCCAGGCCTGCGCTGTGCCCTGACTTCGTTCGGGACGAAGAGGTCGTGGGTTCAAATCCCGCCACCCCGACTTGGTTGCACCAGGTCAAGGCCCTGATCTTCTCTGAAGATCAGGGCCTTGACTCGTTTGTGGGGGTAGTCGGGAGAAAACCGGGGGATCTCGGAATCCTTCCCCGGTGAGCCGTCGGCCGCGGTGCTCTTCAGCGATTGATCAAAAGTGCGTCCCGGGGTCCGGGTGCCCATCCTGCGCGCGCGGCGTGATGCGCGTCACGTCAGGAGTGAGCCCTTCGCCCCGCTCCCGGCACCGGCTCTTTCGCCGCGGTCTTTCGAGAGCAGTCGGTGATCTCCACATACGGTCGCGCTTGCTTCCCGCTCGGACGGAACCCGGCGTCTTCGCGGCTTCCCGGGGGCCGCGTCAACCCGTGGGTTGAGACGGCTCGCGGCCTGGATCAACCCGTCGGTCAACCCGCGGGCCGACGTTCGGGCGGGCCCGGCGCAGCAGTCTTGAGGACGTGAACACCACCGATTACATCGTCAACGCCGTCCTCGTCCTGCTCGTCGTGCGCCAGGCCCGTGGCAGTCGCCTGAGCCTGGGCAATCTGGTGCTGCCGGTCGTGCTGGTCGGCGCCACCGCCCTGTACTACCTGCGCGAAGTTCCGACGGCCGGGAACGACCTCGTGCTGGAACTGGCGCTGGCCGGCGCCGGGGTCGTGCTGGGGGTGCTGTGCGGGATCACGACGCGGCTCTGGCGGGCCGCCGACGGCGTGTACGCGAAGGCGGGTCTCGCTGCCGCGGCGTTCTGGGTGTTCGGCATGGCGTTCCGGATGGGCTTCGTCTTCGCCGACGAGCACGGCGCGGGCGACGCCATCGCCGACTTCAGCCGGACGCACGAGATCTCCTCGGCCCAGGCCTGGGTGGCGGCCTTCGTCCTGATGGCGCTGTCCGAGGCGGTGGCCCGGCTGGTGGTAATCCGGTACCGCGGCTACCGGCTGGCTTCCTCCGCGACCGCGAAGCGCTCGGTGGCGATGTGAACGTCACAGGTCAGAGGCTGAGCCCGCACTCCGCGGGCTCGGCCGCCCCTATGCTGTGCGACATGGGTTCGACGCCGCCCGGCGGTCGTGCGGGGGACAGTCCGAGAGTCGCGGAGGCGCGGTCGCGCGCTGCCGAGCGTGCCGTGCGCCAGGGCACCCGTATGCACTTGGCGCTCTGGGTGATCGCGGTTTTCACCGTGGTCTCCGCCGTCCAGGCCCGGCCGCGTCCCGGCACCACCGGCGAACACCTCGTCATCAGCCTGGCGTTGGCGGCGTGCGTGCTGTCCCTGGTCGTCGCGGCGCTGGTGCGCGGTAGGAAACCCGAGGCGTTCACCGTCTCGCTCGCGCTGCTGCTGGGGTCCGGTGGATGCGTCCTGGCATTCCTCCAGCCGAGCTCATTGATGGTCGTTCCCGTCTCCACCGCCGTGGCGTTGCTTTTTTCGCGCCTGCGCCCCGGGCTCGCCGTGCTGCCGACGGTGCCGCTGACCTTGGCGATCAGCATCGTCGCCGCGCACGTCAGCTCCCCCGGTGACGCGTTGCGGCAGGGAATGGCCGGTGCTCTGCTGTGCGCGGTGCTCGGAGCCGTCTGCATGTTCGCCCGTCAGGCCCGGCTGCGGCACGACCAGGCGGAACTGCTGCTCGCGGAGCTGGAGGATTCCCGCGAGGCCGAGGCGCGCGCCGCCGCCGTCGCCGAGCGCACCCGCATCGCACGGGAGCTGCACGATGTCCTCGCCCAGTCCCTGTCCGCGCTCGCCGTGCAGTTGGAGGGGGCCCGCAAACTCGCCGAGCGGGACGCGGTCGCCCCCGCCTTGCACCAACTGATCGTTCGCAGCGGCGAACTGACCCGCGAGGGCCTCTCCGACGCCCGGCAAGCCGTCGCCGCCCTGCGCGGAGACGACGCGCCCGTGGCCGACCAGCTCACCGCCCTCGTCAGCCGGTGCCGCCGCGACCTCGCGCTGCCCATCACGCTGACGGTGTCCGGACAGCCCCGGACGCTGACGCCGGAGGCGAACCTCGCGCTCTACCGGGGTGCGCAGGAAGCGCTGACCAACGCAGCTCGGTACGCCCCCGGTTCGCCTACCGCCGTCGTGCTGCGTTATACGCCGCAGGCCATCACGCTGACCGTCTCGGACCGGGGCCGGGCCGAGGGCACGCGGAACGACGGTGACGGCGTTCCCGTGCCCCCCGCCGAGGCGTGGACGGGCGGCGGGAACGGCTTGCGGGGCATGCGCGAGCGCATCGAACGGGTCGGCGGCAGCACCCACGCGGGCCCCGCCGGGGAAGGGTGGACCGTGGAGATGGAGATACCGGCGTGAACGGTTCCGTGGCACCCATCAGGGTGCTGGTCGCCGACGACCAGCGGGTGACCCGCGAGGGTCTGATGCTGCTCGTCGGCCTGAACACGGGCATGGAGGTCGTGGGCGGCGCGGCCGACGGCGCGGAGGCGGTGGCCTTGGCCCACGAGCACCGGCCCGACGTCGTGCTGATGGACCTCGCGATGCCGGGTACGGATGGTGTCGCCGCGACCCGGACGCTCCGCGAAGAAGCGCCGGAAATCGGCGTCCTGGTGTTGACGACCTACGCGGACGACTCGTCGGTCTTTCCGGCGCTGCGGGCGGGAGCGAGGGGGTATCTCACCAAGGACGCGGGCGCGGACGAGATCGAACGGGCGATCCGTGCCGTGTATGAGGGACGGATCTGGATGGATCCGGTGGTCCAGGAACGTCTGATCGCGGTCGTCACGTCCGCGGACGCGCTGCCTTCGCCAGGGGCGGCCGCGGACGGTTCCGCACAGGGAAGCGCGGCTGCGGCACCCCGATCGACTCAGCAGACTCAGTCGGTCCAACGGACTCAGTCGGTCCAGCAGTCCCAGGGGGGTCGGCGGCCTCAGCCGGGTTCGGTGCCTCCTTCGGCCGGCAACGCCACTGCGGACGGTTCCTCCGCGCCTCCGCCGGAGCGGCTGACCGCCCGGGAGACGGAGATCCTCATACTGATCGCGGAGGGACTGTCGAACGCCGAGATCAGCGAGCGCCTCTTCCTCAGCCGCGCCACGGTCAAAACGCACATCAACCGCGTCTTCGCGAAGACCGGAGCGCGTGATCGCGCCCAAGCCGTCCGCTACGCCTACCGCTCCGGGCTGGTCGACTGACGAAACGTGCCCCTGCGGCCCGGTCTCGGATCAGCCGCGGATCAGGCGGGGATCAGCCCGGGGATCAGCCGCCGATCAACCGTCGGTGGCCGCCGCCAGCCGTCAGGTGCGGCGACGGTCGGTCGTGTCCTGGCGTTCCAGGGTGACCAGCAGGTCCGCCAGGGCGGGCAGGGCTTCGTCGATCGCCTGACGGCCGGCCGTCGGGAGGGCATCGAGGGCTCGGCGCAGGGCGGCGGTGCTGGTCCGGTCGTAGCGGTCCAGCATGTCGAGGGCGCGCGGGGTGGCGGACAGGTGGACGGTGCGCAGGTCGGTGACGGACGGAGTCCGCTCGACCAGTTCCGCGGCGGTCATGGTGCGGACGAGGTTGCTGATGGTGGAGGGCGCGGCGCGTAGCCGTACGGCCGCCTCGCGCGGGGTGATGCGGCCCGTTTCGGCGAGTACGCGGAGCAGCTCGATCTGTGCTTCCGGAAGGTCGGGGAGCCCTTCCGAGCGGCGGGTGCGCAGCACGGCGCGGCGCAGGGGGCCGAGCAGTCGTCCGAGCTCTGTCGCGGTGTCCATGGCTCCCATTGTGCCGTGGCGCTTGTTTTGCATCAAACATGTTTTGTTGCAAAATGAAGTCGCCCCCTTCGTTCGCAGCTCCTTGGAGGCAGATCATGGGCACGCACAGCGACCTCATTCCCGCGCAGGACCTCTCCGGGATCGTCGGCCACCGCTTCGTCTACACGTATGCCAACGGCTGGCAGTACGAGATGTACGTGAAGAACGACCACACCATCGACTACCGCATCCACAGCGGTCACGTCGGCGGCCGCTGGGTGAAGGACCAGGAGGTCGACCTCGTCCAGCTCGACGAGGACAGCTACAAGGTCTCCTGGACCGAGCCCACCGGCACCTCTGTCGCCGTCAACGTCATGCCGGGCAAGCGCCGCCTCCACGGCGCGATCTTCTTCCCGGACTGGATCCGGCAGCACGGCGAGCGGACCGTCTGCTTCCAGAACGACCACTTGGACGAAATGCGCGCCTACCGTGACGCCGGTCCGACCTATCCCATCTATGTCGTCCCCGAGTTCGCCCGCATCACGCTCTTCGAGTACGTGGGCGCGGACGACGACTCGATCGTCTCCGTGGCGCCCGGCGATCTCCCGGAAGGCTGGACCGAGCGCGTCGGCTGAACGGCCGACGCGCCGCCGCAACCGGCGGTCAGGCCCTCCCAGGTTCCGGCCGGGAATTGTCCGGGGCGGTCCGGGGCCCGCCCGAGGCCTGGCCGTCACGAGCAGTTTCCCGTAGCGGAGTTGCGGAAGGCGAACATCGTCTCCGGCTCGATCCGAACCCACACCACCTCCTTGAGCCATCCGTCCCATAGCGCTCTCCCATGCAACTCGATCAAGTACTGCTCCAGCGCGGGTTCATCAGTCGGTGACACCCGAACCGCCCTTCCGTGCACGGTGATTTGCGACCACTGCGCGTCGAAGACGGTCGCGCTGACCGCCGGGCGGGCGCCGATGTGACGGACGCGGACGGAGTCCGGGCTGGACCCGAAGTGGAACCGACCCCGGTAGAAATGGCCGTCGACCGGGCCGACCCGAGGATCGCCCGAAGCCCCGGCGGTGGCCAGCGCCATGATCTTGATCCCGTCGAGCTCGGCCACGACTTCGGCCGCCTCCAGCCGCCGGCCTCGGCCCGCGATCCTGCGCAGATGACAGCCCGCCCCGGCGTAGCTGTCGTCGAGCAAGCGCTGGAGAGCCGTCATGTCCTCCGGTGTCTCGTACATGTCCTCACTATGAGTCGCGCCACTGACAGCACACGCCGAAATGCCCCGAGAGCCCCTGAACCGAGCCGACAACCACCCCCTGGGGGCATGGAGTTATCCACAAGCGCGTACTTGTCCACAGACCCGGCGCCGTCCGGGCCGGATGTCGGCGGTTCGGCGCAGAATGGGGACATGACTGAGAGCAACGGGGCCCTGCGGGGCGACGAGTCCATGCCCGACTGGGAAAAGCGCTTCCGGGCGCCCCGCACGGGGCTGCCGGGGTGGGCGGAAGAGGCACCGGAGCGTTCGCTCTTCACATCCAACGCGACGGGCACCTACGAGGTGTACGCGTGGGACCGGGCGAGCGGTGAGCAGCGGCAGGTGACGGACCGCCCCAACGGCACCACGGGAGGGGTGCTGACGCCGGACGGCGAGTGGATCTGGTGGTTCTCGGACACGGACGGCGACGAGTTCGGCGTCTGGATGCGGCAGCCCTTCCACGGCGGCGCGGACGAGCCGGCGGTCCCCGGCCTGGAGCCCTCCTACCCGAGTGGTCTGGCCCTGGGCCGGGACGGCACGGCGGTGATCGGCCGGTCCACCGACAAGTCCGGCTCGTCGGTCCACGTGGCACGGCCGGGCGCCGAACCGGTCGAGATCTACCGGCACGACGAGTCGGCCGTGGTAGCCGGGCTCTCGCACGACAGCACGCTGATCGCGGTCGAGCACACCGAGCACGGCGACGCCATGCACTCGGCGGTCCGGATTCTTCGTCTGGACGGCACGACCGTGGCCGAGCTGGACGACACCCAGGGCGGCACCCAGGAGCTCGGTTTGTCGGTGACGGGCTTCTCCCCCGTCCCCGGCGATTCCCGGCTGCTCCTCGGACATCAGCGGCGCGGCCGGTGGGAGCCCCTGCTGTGGGACGCGGTCACCGGTGAAGAGACCGTGATATCCCTCGACCTCCCGGGCGACCTGGAAGCCGACTGGTACCCCGACGGTTCCGCCCTGCTCGTCGAACACAGCCACCACGCACGCAGCGAGCTGTGGCGTTACGACCTGGCGGACGGCTCGCTGAGCCGTCTGGACACCCCCTCCGGCACGGTGTCCGGCGCCATGGCCCGCCCCGACGGGTCGGTGGAGTTCCTCTGGTCCTCGGCGGAGAAGCCGCCCGTGATCCGTTCGACCGCGGGACACGTGGTGCTGGAGGCACCGGCCGGGACGGAGGGCGCAATGCGGGCACCGGAGTCGGTCCCGGTGGAGGACATATGGGTGGACGGGCCCGGCGGCAGGGTCCACGCCCTGCTGCAGAAGCCGGCGGGCGAGGGCCCCTTCCCGACGGTCTTCGAGATCCACGGCGGTCCCACCTGGCACGACAGCGACGCGTTCGCGGCGGGCCCGGCGGCCTGGGTGGACCACGGCTTCGCGGTCGTCCGGGTGAACTACCGAGGCTCCACCGGCTACGGCCGGGCCTGGACGGACGCCCTCAAGCACCGCGTCGGGCTGATCGAGCTGGAGGACATCGCCGCCGTCCGCGAGCACGTCGTCGCCTCCGGACTCGCCGACCCGGAGAAGCTGGTGCTGTCGGGCGGCTCCTGGGGCGGGTACCTGACGCTGCTGGGGGTGGGCACCCAACCCGACGCCTGGACGGTGGGTCTCGCCGCGGTTCCCGTGGCGGACTACGTGACGGCGTACCACGACGAGATGGAGGCGCTGAAGGCCCTCGACCGCACCCTTCTCGGCGGCACCCCCGAAGAGGTGCCGGAGCGCTTCGCCGCCTCGTCGCCCCTCACTTACGTGGACGAGGTCCGGGCGCCGGTCTACATCTCGGCCGGCGTGAACGACCCCCGCTGCCCCATACGCCAGGTGGAGAACTACGTGCGGCGGCTGGAAGAGCGCGGTCACCCGCACGAGGTGTACCGGTACGACGCCGGCCACGGCTCGCTGGTCGTGGAGGAGCGGATCAAGCAGCTCCGGCTGGAGATCGCTTTCGCGGAGCGTCACCTGGGCCTTCGGGACGGCCGACCGGAACGCCGGAGCCCGGCCCCGGCGTAGGACTCTCTCGCGAGAGCGACGCCGGAGGCGGCATCAGGCGACGGCGTAGGCGGCATCAGGCGACGCCGGAGGCAGCGGGGCCCCTGCTCCGCCGGGGTGTCCCCGCTGCGACGCAGACGTAGTGTTCCTACGCCGACGCGGGGCCCACTCCGACACGGGTCTTCACTGTGACACGGATGTTTGGTGTGACGCGGATCTTGGGTGTGGCGTGGGGGTTCTACTTCGGAGCGGGATTCCGACCAGCGGCGGGACCCTGGCCGGCCGCCGCGGCCTGGCCCGCCGGGGCCTGAGCGGCCGCGGGAGTCGGGACGGCCGCGGGGTCCTGCCCCGCAGTGGGGTCCTGTCCCGCCGCAGGCGACCGCTCGGCCGCCGGGGCCCGAACGCCCGTGGCGACCGGGCCCGAGTCCGGCGCGAGGCCCAGTTCGGCGTCCCGCGCCGCCTCGACCTCGCGCCGGAAAAGCCGGAACCACATGAAGAGCACGAAGCCCACGAAGACGAACCACTCACCGGTGTAACCGAGATTCTGGAACGCCTTGAGGTCCAGGCCCGTGTTGGGCGGTGGCGCCGGCGGCACCGGGGTCAGGGGAGCCGGAGCGTCCGTCGCCGTGATCCAGGCATCGTGCACCGGGTAAGGAAGGAGGTTGACCAGTGAGGCCGCGCTGATCACGCCGAGCTGACCGGTGGGCAGGCCACCGGTGCGTACGCCCTTCGACGTCGCGCTCTCCGACGACTGGAGCGCGCCGGCGACGGTGACGCGGCCGGGCGGCGGGGTCGGCACCTTGGCCGTGTCGGTCTTGGCGTCGGCGTCGCCGGGCAGCCAGCCCCGGACCACGGGCAGCGCCTTGCCGTCGTCGGTGCGGAGCGGCGTCAGGACGTAGAAGCCCTTGCGCTCGTCGAGATCGCGGTCGGGCACGAGGAGCTGGTGCTCCGTGTCGTAGCGGCCGGTGGCGCTGGCCTTGCGTCCCGAGGTCTCCGTCGTCACCGGCAGCAGTTCGCGCAACGGCGTGGCGGCGGCGCGGCGCGCCTCGTCGGCCTGGGTCTGCTGTTCGTGGTGCGAGTCGACGCGGGTCTCGAAGCGGCCGAGCTGCCAGCTGCCCATGAAGAGGCAGAAGGGGATGGCGAGCACGGCGAAGACGTTGATCCCCCACCAGCGAGGAGTCAGCAGGAACCGGTACACGCCTCCACGGTACGGGGAACGCGGAGCGTGACGGCAGGCGGCCCTGGGATTGGGACCCGCTCTCGCGGGCCGGCCCGTGGCCTACGCGGGCGGGGCAGCGGCCGGCAGGGGGCCCGTGTGGTAGACGGTCCCGGCGCAGGCGTCGGGGATACGCGCCTCCGCCGCGGCCGGATCGCCGGCCACCGGGATGTTGGTCAGGGTGACGCTGCCCGTCGGCACCGGCGGGGCGGTCGTCTCGGACGGTACGACGGCGGGTGAGGAGGGTGCCGGGGATGTGGTGGGGGCTTCGGCCGTCCGGCCGACCGCCTTGGTGGGAGCACCGGCCGCGGGGGGCGGGGTGGCGCTGCCGGCGGGCCGGGTACAGCCCGACGTTCCGCCGTCCGCTGCCGGGACCCAGGCGAATTTCACCTCGTACGCCTGTCCCGGCTGGAGGAGCACCTCGCGGGGTGCCCGCTCCGGGTCGGGGAGGCCGGCCGCCGGATCCCCGGTGGTGTGGCCCACGACGGAGATGCGTGTCTTCTGCGCGCCGCCTCCGGCTTGGGCGACGAGCTCACCGGGACCGGTCACCGCGCAGGAGGCACGCGAGACGTTGACGATGCGGAACGCGCCGTAGACCCGGCCGGTGGCGTCGGCGGCGCCGACCGCTCCCGAGCCCTTGCCGAGCTGGGCGCGGTCGCAGGTCGGGGCGGCGGCGCTGAGCGAGACACCGGGGGTCGGTGAGGGGCTGTCAGCGGTGGCGCGGGGGTGGCTCGGTTCCTCGCTCGTCCGCGCGGTACCGCTGTCGCCGCTCGGCTGCTCGACGCGGTGTTCGCCTCGGGCGGCCGTGCCACCGCCGGGCCGTTCGGAGCCGGTGGAACCGCTACGGCGTTCGTGGTCGCCGATCGTCTCCTCGGCGTGGCGGTGGCTGTTGGCGGCGTTGGCGGGGCGGTCGTCGGAACCGTTGACTCCAACGGTGTCCGCAACGTGCATCAGGGCGGGCACCGCCGCTCCCACCAGCACCACGGCCGCCACCGCGCCGCCCAGCGCCTGGCGCCGGCGGGTACGACGGGCGGGCACGGCGCGGCGCAGATGCTCCAGCGCGTCGTCAGAGGGCTTGAGGTCCTCGACGGCGCCCCGCAGCATCCGGCGCAGCGCCTGTTCGTCGAGGGCGGTCTCGTTTGAAGGCTGAGCGTCTGGCGACCGCTCGCCGAGGGGCTGCTCGTCGGGCGACTGCGCGTCGTGCGGTCGTACGTCCTGAAACTGCTCGTTCACGTGCTGCTGCTCGTTCGGGTACTGCCACTCGTTCGGGTACTGCTGCTCGCGCGGGTGCTGGTCGCGCCGGTACTGATCGCGCGAGTACTGCTGCTCCTTCGGGTGCGGCTGCTCGTTCGGGCGCTGTTCGCACGGGGGCGGCGGTCCGGCCGGTGGCTGCCCGACGGGTGGCGGTCCGGCGGGGAGCTCTCCGGCAGGCGGTCGGTCGGAGTGGGCGGACGCCGGGGGGTTCGGGGGCGTCCATCGGTTGCCGCGGCGGCCGAACCGGCCACCGTCCGGGTCGCGGTGGTTCATGCCGGAGCCTCCATGGCGACACGGAGTGCGGCGATGCCCCGTGAGCCGTACGCCTTGACCGAGCCGAGCGAGAGGCCCAGCACCTCGGCCACCTGGGCCTCGGTCATGTCGGCGAAGTACCGCAGGACGAGCACCTCGCGCTGCCTGCGCTGCAGACCGCGCATCGCCTTGATCAATTGGTCTCGCTCCAGCTGTTCGTACGCCCCCTCCTCGGCGCTCGCCATATCGGGCATCGGCTTGGAGAGCAGCTTGAGACCCAGGATGCGGCGGCGCAGCGCGGAGCGGGACAGGTTGACGACGGTCTGCCGCAGATAGGCCAGGGTCTTTTCCGGGTCGCGGACCCGGTTCCGGGCGGAATGCACCCGGATGAAAGCTTCCTGCACGACGTCTTCGCAGGAAGCGGTGTCGTCCAGGAGCAGGGCCGCGAGACCGAGCAGCGACCGGTAGTGCGCCCGGTAGGTCTCGGTGAGGTGATCGACGGTGGTGCCGACGGCCATCGTCGTGTCAGCGCTGAGCGACAGGGACTGCGGCTCCGCTTCCTGACGGCCTTCGGCGCTCTGCCGCGCGTCGGCGCCCAGCGGCGCCGCGGCCTGCGGCAACGCGGCCACCGACGCGGGACCCGCGGCGGTCCGGATCTCGCCGGTCCGCGTGTCGACGGTCTGGCCGCGAGTGGGCTGGGCCGGGACGCGGGCCGCGGACCGTTCCGACGTGGGAGCCGCGGCGGCGGCAGAAGTGGAAGCGGGAGTGGAGGTGGGATCCGGGCCCGGAGCGGTGGGCGCCGCGTCCGGAGTGGCCGACGTGGGAGGCCAGGGCGCGATCACCGGCATACCGCCCAGAGCACGCGTACGCGAGCGCGCGGCGGCGACGCTTGCGCGCCTCGGGACCGTTGCGATGCTGATGACCTCTGCCACGCCTGTTGGACACGCTTCCCCCCGTCAGGGTTGTACGCGCTCGGCACCCCGGCCGCCGACGTGCCGCGGGCCGCCACGCGGTGTGCCGCCATGCGTACCAGCCCTTTCTCATGCCGCGAATCGCCCTGATCCCCGGCCTCCTTGAGCGAAGACGGCGAGCGGGCCCCGCCGGGCGACCGGCCCTGGCACCGCTCCCGCGCTGCCGCCGGTCAGGGGCATCGAGGGGCACGCGAAACGGGAAGCACCTGCTCGAACGGAACGTCCGCGCAGTTCAAGGGGCCCGGACCAATGGCTTGATCACAGAACCTTCACACGTTCCCCAGTATTGCGGAGCACCCGTCCCCGACGCCACGAGTTCGGCGATCCGGAGCGGTGGGTTACGGCCCCGGAGCCACCGGACGCGCTCACCGGCTCCGGCCGCCGCCAACCACCATCGACCGCATCCCCGCGACCGGGCGAACACCCCTCACCGGCGGACGAGTTCGCGCCGTGATCTCACCGAGACGGGCCGTGCACACGCAGCGCCACCGCGTCACCCGCACCGGGCCCGCCGTCACACCGAGCACCCGGCCGGCGCCCGCCCCAACGATTGGCCCGGCGAACGGCCCCGAGCGCGGCCCGGAGACCACCCCGGCGTACGGCCCGGGGACTCGACCTGGCGACCGGCCCGAGAGGCGGCACCACCCCGGCCGTCGAAGCCGGTGCGATGCCGCCCGCTCGTAAGCGGAGGCCGATCGAGAACGGTCACCGTCCGCCAAGGACGGCAGCCACAACGGAACGGATCAGCGCCCGGTCCCGCCGTACACGACCGCCTCGTCCGTGTCGCTGTCCAGACCGAACGCGGTGTGGACGGCGCGGACGGCCTCGTTCACGTCGTCCGCGCGCGTGACGACGGAGATGCGGATCTCGGACGTCGAGATGAGCTCGATGTTCACGCCCGCGTTGGACAGCGCCTCGAAGAAGGCCGCGGTGACGCCCGGGTTGGTCTTCATCCCCGCGCCGACCAGCGAGATCTTGGCGATCTGGTCGTCGTAGCGCAGGTGCTCGAAGCCGACGCGGCCCTTGGTCTTCTCCAGCGCCTCGATCGCCTTGCGACCCTCGGCCTTCGGCAGGGTGAAGGAGATGTCCGTCAGACCGGTGGACGCCGCCGAGACGTTCTGCACCACCATGTCGATGTTGATCTCGGCGTCCGCGATGGCGCGGAAGATCGTCGCGGCCTCGCCCGGCTTGTCGGGCACCCCGACGACCGTGACCTTCGCCTCGGACGTGTCGTGCGCGACACCCGAGATGATCGCCTGCTCCACCGGCTGACCTCCTGGAGGCTCGTTGCTCACCCATGTGCCCTTGAGCCCCGAGAAGGACGACCGCACATGGATCGGGATGTTGTAACGGCGCGCGTACTCGACGCAGCGGTGCAGCAGCACCTTGGAACCGGAGCTCGCCAGCTCCAGCATGTCCTCGAACGAGATCCACTCGATCTTGCGCGCCTTCTTCACCACGCGCGGGTCGGCGGTGAACACCCCGTCGACATCCGTGTAGATCTCGCAGACCTCGGCGTCCAGCGCGGCGGCGAGGGCGACGGCGGTGGTGTCCGACCCGCCCCGGCCCAGCGTCGTGATGTCCTTCTTGTCCTGGGACACGCCCTGGAAGCCGGCCACGATCGCGATGTTGCCCGCGTCGACCGACTGCTGGATGCGCCCGGGCGTGACATCGATGATGCGCGCCTTGTTGTGGACCGAGTCCGTGATGACACCGGCCTGACTGCCCGTGAACGACTGCGCCTCGTGGCCGAGCGTTTTGATCGCCATGGCCAGCAGCGCCATGGAGATCCGCTCTCCGGCGGTCAGCAGCATGTCGAACTCTCGCCCGGCAGGGATCGGCGATACCTGCTCGGCGAGGTCGATCAGCTCATCCGTCGTGTCACCCATCGCGGAAACCACGACGACGACCTGGTGGCCGTTCTTCTTGGCTTCCACGATTCGCTTGGCAACCCGCTTGATGCCTTCGGCATCGGCAACGGAGGAGCCTCCGTACTTCTGCACGACAAGGCCCACGTGCGCTCCTCGCAGCTCTGTGTAATGCGGTCGGCTCAGTCTAACGAGCGGCGGGATTGAGCCTCCGGGGAGCCGCATGCTGAGACGTCACGCACCGTTCGCGGAGACGGGGCGCGGGCACGCGCACGTAAGCCCTTAGGGGCTTTGGAAGCGCCCCTTACGGGAACTCCGGGGCGCCCCTTCCCGGAACTTCCGTAAGGGACGGGATTTCTTGCGGTGCGCATCCCCTAGGGGATGGAGTTCTTCAACCGCTCGTCTTCGACGCGATGCCTGCCGGGCGGGCGGGCAACTCGGCGGTGATCCCGTAGGGGTACGAGCGCTTGGACCGTTACGCGCCAGTCTCCGGCTCGCGCGCAGCCCGCCGCGGACGGTCACCGCCCGGTGGTCGCCTGGTGGTGGACGTTCCCCGATGGTGGACGGTCACCGCTGGTGGACGGTCACCGCTGGTGGACGGTCGTCCGGTGAACGCGGCCTGCTGGTGGCCACGGCCCCTAATGGTCCGAGCCCCTAGTGGTCACGGCCCCCTAGAGGCCGTCCGGACCGTTGCCGGACGCAAAGCCATCGGCCGGAGCCTCGGAACGGGATTCGGAACGCGAATCGCGGCGGCGTTTGGGGTGGACGCCCGCCAAGGCGCGGAGCCGGTCCACCCGGTTCCGGATGTCGTCGGGCCACGGCCCCGGCTCCTCCGGGGTTGAGCTGCTCGGGAACGACTCCGGAGCGGCATCCGGATCTTGAGCGGCACCCGGGACTGGCACAGCGTCCAGGGAAGTACAGGACGCACATAGGGCCGCCCCCGCCTCAGTGGCCGCGTCCGTTCCCTGGCAGCCGGCGCAAATGGTGTGGCTCCGGACGACGATCTCGTCCCTCCCAAGCGACGCCGGCGGAAACGCGGGCGGCCGGAACGGGATGGGCGGCATCTTGTCCGTCAGCCGCCTGCGCAGGAACGCGGCCGGGTTGTAGATCTGCGGTGGCAGCCCGACTGTCAGGGCCGCGACCAGCTGTTCCCTGGTCACCCGCCGCTCCAGCCACTCGGCGGCGAGCGGTTCGAGCGCGGAGCAGTCGGCGGCGGACAGGGTCAGGCGCGGGTCCGTGAATCCGATCGAGGCGAGGGCACGGTACGCGCGGGAAGGGCGTGCGGTGGGCGGGTGCGTGGTGGGTGGGTTTGTGGCGGGAGCACCCGTCGGGGGCCGGTGAGCCGTGGGGGCGTCGGCGTCCCGTACGGGGCCGGGAGCCCCTACGACGTCGGCATCCCGTACGGGGTCGGCTCCCCCTACGGGATCGGGGTTCCGTAGGGGTGCGGTGTCCCCTACGGGGTCAGGGTCCCCTAGGGGATCGGCGTCCCCTACGGGCTCCAGGGGCCCTACGCGCTCGCCACCCCTTACGGGCCCGGTGCCCCCTACGGGTCGAGCGGCAACCCCTACGCGTTCGGCTCCCCCTACGAACCCGGCGTCCCCCACCCGAACGACGCGCCCGGCAGGCGTGGAACCCCCCACCGACAGCACTCCCGCCTCCACGGCCTCCCACCACTCCCGTGAGCGCGGGGTACGCGAGAAGTACGTATACGTGACCCAGCGCGAACCTTGTTCGCTGATCACTTGCATCCGCTTGCTGCTGAGGTGCCCGGCCAAGGCGAGGTTCTTGAGGGCGGTACGGCACGCGGCCTGACCGTAATTGGGCAAGGTCTTGGCCAGCGTCTTGGCGTCCATCGCCGCACCCTCGGGAAGGCGGTCCACGTACGCCGCGATCGACGCCTCGCGCGCGGGCAGGTGCGCGAAGTCGCCCGGCGCGGGCGGCAACTGGTCAGGGGCCTCGCGTTTCCCGAACCCCGGGTTCGCCATGGGGTGTGCGGTGGCGGGCAGGACGGCACTAGCATGGGCGGTAGCCACAGATCGGCCTCTTCGATCTCGTAGGTCAGGCCCCGGACCCGGTGTTGGTAGCACCGGCCGGGGTCGCTTTGTCCCTGCGAACGCTAGAGGCCCAGCACGGCCCGTCGCAAGCCGGTCACATAACGTCAAGTAGCGTCAGTCCAGGGCATGTTTGAGCGCACAGCGACGCCACACCAGGCCGACAAGGCACCAACAAGGGCGCTCGCCCGCCCCAGCCGTGCCCCGCCAAACGCTGGCCTTAGCAACCAAGTTGGCCACGTCGCCGGTGTGGCGGCCTGGCGTCGGGGTCCACACACCTCGCGAGCCACGGCCCGCAACTCCACGCCCGGCGCGGGCACATCGCCACCCGCTTCGGCAAGGCAAGGCAAGGCAAGGCGATGCGAGGCGATCGCTCGCCAGGGAGGGTGGGAGGGGTGGGAAATCAACCCACCAACCATTCCTCAGAAAGAGGGCTCGGATCTCGAAGCTCGGCGCTCCGAAGCTTGAGCTTCGGGCGCGAAGTCCAGGAAACGCGCCCAGGCGACCGGGTGCACTTCGAGCCTCGGGCCGGTTTTGGCCTTCGAGTCCCGGATGAGAACGGAACGGAAAGTGGCGCCGGTTTCGACGAAGTCGCCACCCTCACCACCGCCGCGTCCGGCCTCGCGTGTCCTAGCCGCGACTTCGACACAGTCACCGCCTTCGCCGCTGCTGTAGCTGGACTTGAACCAGCACAACGTCGCACGGCTGCCGCCGCCTATTTCCCCATCGCTGTTCATGGCAAATCCCTTACTGCGCGCTCCAGCATCTTCATGGTGGCCTCAGGGGTGCACGCCTGCGACCGGATGGCGGCGTATCGCATGTTCATGTCCGACACCTCCTTGGGGTCGGACAGCAGAACGCTTCCCTTCTGCACCTCGGAGTAGACGAGCCTCCGCCGGTCCCGAGTCTCGACCAACCGCATCGGACCCGCCAGTCCCGCATGCACCTCGCGCCGTGTCGGCATCATTTGGAGGTCCACATGAGGCAGCTTGCTCACCTCCAAGAGGTAGACCAATTGCCCACTCATGACCGCCGGGCCTCCAATGGCTCGCTCCAAGGCGGCCTGCTCGACAACGACGCTGATCATGGCCGGTGGCGTCCTGTGCAACAACCGCTGCCGCTCCATGCGGACGGCCGTTCGCCGTTCGACCTCCTTGGGGTCAAGCAAAGGCCGGTCGTTCTCGAACACCGCACGCGCATAGGCTTCGGTTTGAAACAGCCCGGGAACCACCTGGTTCTCATAGATTCCAAGCGCCACGCACTCGGCCTCGTACCCGGCGTACTCCTCGAACCAATCGGGGAATTTGCTCCGCTCGATGTGCTTGGCCGCCTCCCTCAACAGGCCCTTCGCACCGCACAGTTCCTCCGCCGCCTCCACCAGTTCCGGTGGCGGCATCCGTCGCCCCTGCTCGACCGAGCAGATCGTGTCCAGCGAGTAGCCGGCCGCCTCGGCCAGTTGTTCCCTGCTGACACCGGCCAGCCGGCGCCAGCCCTGGAGCTGGCTGCCGAACATCCGCATGGACGCGGACCTCGCCTGCCTGTTCCCGGACATGCGTTCGCTCCCTCCCCCGGCTTTCCCCGGCAGCGGTGCGTACACACCCGCACGGACGCGGTGGGTCGCGTCGTACGGCGGCCGCGCCCCGGCCGTACCCGCGCCGGAGTACGCACCCGGTCACTGATCAGCGTAGGAGGGATCACGCATCGTGGTCGGTGTGAACGAGAAGATTCCCCCACTCGGGCCGCGTGCCGTGCACGAGGGACCCGCCACCGCCACCACCCCTCCGTACCGCCCGAGTTGGGTGCCCCGTTGGGGGCACCACCTGTGGCGGTGCGGAGTGCACTTCGACGTGCTGCGGATGTACGGGGCGCGGGGTGAGGCGACGGCGCGTCGGCTGGTGGAGAACGCGGGTGAACGGGCGGGGCCGGTGGTGTGCGAGGCGACCGGGTTCCGGTGGACGTACTTCCTGTTGGCGCCGGGGACGGCGCGGGATCACGGGTGGCCGGTGGACGTCCAGCTGTACGCGGGACCACGTACGGTCGTCTACGTCGGCGTACCGGCGTTGCAGGGCAATACGTGGCCGCTCGGGTGGTCCTCGCGGCCTACGCGGAGCGCACCGTTCGTCGATCCCGGGGCGTTGCTCAGGGCGTTGGCGGAGTGCCCGGTTCCGCCGTCGGACCGGGAGCCGCGGGGGCGGTGAGGGTGTCACCGTCCCGGTTCCGGCAGGGGCGGTCGAAGACGCGGAGGACCCAACGGTCCAGGTGGGTGGCGACATCAGTCGCCGAGGTCAGGGCGTCGGGTGTCGGGAGCGTGCCGAAGTCGTCGGGGCCGGCGAGGAAGTCGACGTCGGCCCAGCCGCCCCGGAAGAGGACCACGGACAGTTCGGTATCGGTCGGGCCGGTGAGGACGAGGCCGAGGGAGTCGGGGTCACGGACCGCCGACCGTTCGGTCAGCAGGGGCTGGGGCCAGTCGGCGGCCGCGTCGCGCCAGGTCGGCTGCCCCGGGGTGAGGCCTGCCGCCCGCCATCGCGGGAATCGTTCGGCGATGAGGGCGGCCGCTTGGTCGAGGTCCAGGACGCGACCGCCGAGGTCCCTGGGCGGCATAAGGGTCTCCCCGTAGGTGGTGCCGGTTGCCGCGATGGGCAGCGGGTGGGCGTTCCGATGACCGGTGAACGGCGGCCTGTGGCTGCTGGCCGATGTCCGAGGCGGTCGATGTCCGCAGTGGTCAACGTCCTCGGTGGTCAACGTCCTCGGTGGTCAACGTCCGATGGCCGGCGTTCGGTGACCGGCCTCCGGTCGTTCGGCGGTCGTCCGATGGCCACCGGCTCAGAGCGAGCGCAGGCGCGCCGTTCCGCCGATTTCCGCGGCCATCACGCGCCCCGCCTCCTCCTCCAGTTGCTCCTCCGTGCCGACGGTGTCCGTGTCGAGGCCGTCGAGTTCGTCGAGGGGCTGGTCGAGACGGACGTGGGCGACGAGGGACTGGAGGGCGCGGAGGCAGGCGGAAGCGGTGGGGCCCCAGTTGGAGAGGTACGAGAACTGCCACCACCACAGGGCCTCGCTGACGCGGCCGTCCCGGTAGTGGGCCATGCCGTGCCGCAGGTCGGTGATGATGTCGGCGAGGTCGTCGGAGATGCGGCAGGCGACGGGGGCGCTGCGCGGGACGTACGGGTCGAAGACCTCGGAGTAGACGTCGACCGGGTCGAGGAGCGTGGCGAACCGTTCGCGGAGCTCGTCCACGTCGGGCTCCGGGCCCACGTCGGGCTCGTAGCGCTCGTCGGGGAGGAAGTCCTCGTGCGCGCCGAGACGGCCGCCGGTGAGGATGAGCTGGGAGATTTCCAGCAAGAGGAACGGAACGGCGCTGTCCGGTTCATCGCCGCGCGACACCTCGGTGACGGCGACGATGAAACTCTCGATCGAGTCGGCGACGGAGACGACGAAGTCGTCCGGTTCGCGCTTGGCGTCATGGAGCGTTGCGTCAGACATCGAGAAGTCGTCTCCCTTCGAAGGCACGCCCGAGCGTGACCTCGTCGGCATATTCCAAGTCTCCGCCCACAGGCAGCCCGCTGGCGAGCCGGGTGACTTTGAGTCCCATCGGCTTCACCATGCGCGCCAGGTACGTGGCCGTGGCCTCGCCCTCGAGGTTGGGGTCGGTGGCGAGGATCAGCTCGGTGACGGCACCGTCCGCGAGCCGGGCCAGCAGCTCGCGGATGCGCAGATCGTCGGGGCCGACGCCCTCGATGGGGCTGATGGCCCCGCCGAGGACGTGGTAGCGGCCGCGGAACTCACGCGTCCGCTCGATGGCGACGACGTCCTTGGGCTCCTCCACGACGCAGATGACGGCCGGGTCGCGGCGCGGGTCCTGGCAGACCCGGCACCGCTCCTCCTGCGCGACGTTGCCGCAGACGGCACAGAACCGGACCTTGGCCTTGACCTCGGTCAGGGCGTGGGCGAGCCGACGGACGTCGGTCGGCTCGGCCTGGAGGATGTGGAAGGCGATCCGCTGCGCGCTCTTCGGACCGATGCCGGGCAGCCTGCCCAGCTCGTCGATGAGGTCCTGGACCACGCCTTCGTACACGGAACGGGTTCTCCTTCTCGGGTGGGGCTCGGGAGGCCGGGCCCCGGTGTTCTCGAGTCTCCCCGATCAGGGCCCTTCCGGTGCGGGCCCGGAGGGGTCGGGGCTGGTTCGGTCCGTTCTGGACCGGTTTCGGTCGGGGTGGGACTGGTTTCCGTCCTGACGCCTCAGGGCCGGCTGTCGCTTCGGGGCCGGGCTACGGCCCGGCCCGTTCGCGACCGTCTCAGAACGGCAGACCGGGGATGCCGCCGCCGAGCCCCTGGGCGAGCGGGCCGAGCTTCTGCTGCTGGAGCTGCTGGGCCGCGTTGTTCGCGTCACGGACGGCGGCCAGGATCAGGTCGGCGAGGGTCTCGGTGTCCTCGGGGTCGACGGCCTTCGGGTCGATGACCAGGCCCTGGAGCTCCCCGGCACCGCTGACGGTGACCTTCACGAGGCCGCCGCCGGCCGAACCCTCGACGGGGGTCCGCGCCAGCTCCTCCTGAGCTGCGGCGAGGTCCTGCTGCATCTTCTGAGCCTGCTGAAGCAGCTGCTGCATGTTGGGCTGGCCACCACCGGGGATCACGGCTTCGCTCCTGTGCTCTCGCGACTACGGGTACGACACGGGTACGACGGCGCGCCGTGCGGCACGGCTGGACGTCGCGCGGTCCGACGCGGGGTCGGTAGCCCGAGCCTACGTGCTCGCCGGGTGCGGCGCGCCATGCGAGGGCAAGAAGTCCGGGGCGGGGGCTTGGGGGC
>NZ_JBPQTX010000032.1:0-37033 GCF_051386555.1 Streptomyces sp. URMC 126 | reverse complement strand
CAGCCCCCGAGCGGCAGCCCGCCCCCGCGCCTCCGCCACGGGCCCGGACGGGCATGTGCGCGATGGGTGAACGGTACGGCCGCTGGCAGCCGGGCAGTGACGCGTCCCGCATCTGCCGGCAGGTGTACGGGGGGTGAGGCGGCGGGACGGTGACGTGGCCCCGGCGGGTCCGGGAACGGTCACGCGACCCACGCGGCCCGGCCCTGCCGCCCGGACGGCGGCCGGACGACCGGCGCCTCCGGCCAGTGGCGGCCGGACCGCCGCCCGCGCCCGATGCCCCCGCCCGACACCTCCGCCCGGCGTCCGCACGCCCCGGCCACTCCCCTCGCCTCACCGGCGGTCACCGCGCCGGGCGCGCCCCGGCTCACCCGGCGCCGTACCGGGCGGCGAGCGCCGACGCCGCCGCGGCGACCGCCGCCCGCAGTTCGGGCGGCCCCAGCACCTCGGCCTCCGCGCCGAGGCCGAGCAGGTCGCAGACCGCGACGGGCAGGGTCTCGACCGGGAGCGTGACCTCCGTCCAGCCCTCCGCGTCCGGAGGCCCGGCCGCCGCCACGGCCCGCGCGCCGGCCGCGCCGAACTTCACGGGCAGCAGCCGCAGGACGCCCGGCGACACCCGCAGCAGGGCCTCGCCTCGATGGAGCGTCTCCTCCAGCCGGCGGGAGGTCTCCGCCCAGGCGGCGGCCAGGTCGAAGCCGGGCGGACGCTCGAAACGGCCGGGCAGCGGCTCGACGGCGAGCACGCGGGAGACCCGGTAGGTACGGACGTCCGGGCCGGAGCGGGCGACCAGGTACCAGATACCACCCTTGAGGACGAGCCCCAACGGGTGCAGTTCCCGGCGCACTTCGCCCTTCCAGCGCCGGTAGTGCACGCGCAGGGCGCGCTGCCGCCACACGGCGTCGGCGACGGCCGCGAGGTGCGGCACGGGTTCGGCGTCGCGGAACCAGCCCGGCGCGTCCAGGTGGAAGCGCTCGGCGACGCGCCGCGCCCGCTCCCCCGCGCCGGCCGGAAGGGCGGCCTCCAGCTTGAGCCGTGCCGCGGCGAGCTCGGCCCCGAGGCCGAGTTCGGCCGCGGCCCCGGGCACGGTGGTCAGGGCGAGCGACCCGGCCTCGTCCTCGGTGAGCCCGGTGAGCCGGGTCCGGTACCCGTCGACCAGCCGGTAGCCGCCCGCCGGCCCCCGTTCGGCGACGACGGGAACCCCGGAGGCACCGAGCGCCTCGACGTCCCGGTAGACGGTACGGACCGAGACCTCCAGCTCCGCCGCCAGCTCGGGAGCGGTCATCCGCCCCCGGTTCTGCAGCAGGAGGAGCAGCGAGAGAAGACGGTCGGCGCGCATCCCCGCATCGTCCCACCGGCCGTTCCCGCCCCTGACGGGAGGGAACTCCCAAGGGGCGGGCCCGGCGGGCCGGCCTACCGGGCCCGGGCCGCCTTGAACTCGACGAACTGCCGGTCGTTCTGGCCGCCGTAGCGGCCCTTGGTGTACAGCGCGCCGTCCTTGTCGACGGAGGCCGCCGCCGCGAGGTACAGGCGGTCCCCGTCCCACCGGGTCCTGAACAGCAGGGAGTCGCCCTGGGGCTCGGGGGTCCAGGGGAAGTTCCGGCACGCTTGCTCCTCCATGAGGAGGACGCGCCCGTACTGGTGGCAGAACGCGGTGGCGCCGCCCGGGCGTTGCATTTTGATGACGTAGCCCTCGCCGTACGGGGCGTCGCTCCGTTTCTCGAAGACGACGGCCTTGCCGTACTGCCCGGCGCGGTCGGTGAACCGCACGGCGTCGCCGCCGCTCTCCCGCCGGAAGGTGAGCCCGCGGTCGAACCGGGTGGCCACCAGGTAGTAGGGGACGCCCGCCTCGACGGGTTCCGCCCGTACGCCGGCGGTCGCCGCCGGCGCCGTCCCGGCCCGGGAGTCCCCGCCGTCCGCCGCCCCCGCCGGTGCCGCCGCCACCGCGCCGAGCCCGAGGCACCCGGCCGCGACGACCGACCACCACCGCGCCGCCGTACGGCGCCCCCGCGCAACGTTCACCACGAATGTCCTCCTCCGCCCGCCCCGTCCGGGATCTCGGCTTGTCGTGTGCGCATCAGCATGGGCGACCCGGTCGCCGGGCACCACCGGGTTTCCGGCCGTGATCGCCTGTGCCGGGGCCGACGACGGGACGCCGGCCGCCCTTCGCTCACCAACCTGCCAGGAGGTGTCAGGTACGGCCGGGAAGCTGTGCGGGAACCGCCCGGACCGCACGGGCGCCCCGATCCCGGAGGAACCACCGCATGACCACGCACACCGGCTCCACGTTCACCTTCCTCGCCTGGGACGAGCACGAGCTCGGCCGGACCGACGGCGGCACCCGCCTCGCCCGGGCGACCGTCCGCAATACGTACACCGGCGTCATCGAGGCGGCGGACACCCGCTGCGCCTACACCATCGCCTACGCCCCGAACGGGACCGGCACCTTCTCCGGCTACCAGCTGTTCGACGGCTCGGTCGCGGGCCGGAAGGGCGGCTTCGCGGTGCGCGAGACGGGCACCTTCGACGAACGCGGCACGGTGCGCTGCTCGTTCGAGGTGGTCCCCGGCTCGGGCAGCGACGAACTGACCGGCCTCACGGGCGCCGGCTCGTACACGGCGGAACACGGGCTCAAGGCCGTCCCCTACCGCTTCGAGCACTCCGCCGGCTGACGTCTCCGGCTCCGGGGCGCCCGGGCGGGTGCGCCCCGGTTGCGGGGGCCAGGTGGCACGCATAGCGTCGCAGGCGCATCCCCGTAAATCCCGGCAATTCCACCTGTTTCCGCGCGTACCGCACGAGCGGCCAGGCTCCCCCACCGCCGCGCGCCGTCCCCTCCGGAGGAATCCATGTCGAGTCCCGCCGAGAAGCAGCAGCAGATCGAGATCCGGGTCCCCCTGGGGGACACCGACGTGCTCGGCGCCGTCGCCGACCTGCACCCGATCCTGAAGACCGCGCTGCGCACCCGATCCGACGCCAAACGGCCCCCGGTCGTCGCGGGCTACAACCGGCTGATCTTCAGCAGGAGCTGGTCGGAATACCCGCAGGACATGTGAAGCGGTGTCGATGAGCCGCCTGCGGGACGGCGACGCGGGCGGTCCGCCGTCCGCGTCCTACATCCTCAAGATCGCGTCCCGGTGCAACCTGAACTGCACCTACTGCTACATCTACAACAAAGGTGACACCAGCCACCGGACCCGCCCCCGGGTCATGTCTCCGGACGTCGCCCGGGCCGCGCTGCGCCGGATCGTCGAGTACGCCGTGCGCCACGGCCTGCGGGAGGCGGTGGTCGCCCTCCACGGCGGCGAGCCGCTGCTGGTCGGGAAAGCGTGGATGGCCCGGTTCCTGGACGACGTGGCGGAACTGACCGCCGAGCACGCCG
This sequence comes from Streptomyces sp. URMC 126, assembly GCF_051386555.1. Taxonomy (NCBI): domain Bacteria; kingdom Bacillati; phylum Actinomycetota; class Actinomycetes; order Kitasatosporales; family Streptomycetaceae; genus Streptomyces; species Streptomyces sp. URMC 126. Next base: position 33,660 of record NZ_JBPQTX010000032.1, on the reverse strand, counting down.
GGGCGGTGCGGCTCTGGCCCACCGTCCAGACGAACGGCACCCTGCTCGACGCGGAGTGGATCGCGCTGTTCGCGCGCCACGGTGTGCAGATCGGGGTGAGCCTCGACGGCCCCGCCGCCTGGAACGACCTCCGCCGCCCCGACCACGCGGGCCGGGGCAGCCACCGGCGGGTGCGCGAGGCCATCGGCCTGCTCGCGGCCGGCGGCGACGCCTCGCCGCCCTGGGGCGTGCTGGTCGTGGCCGACCCGCGGATCCCGGGGCCCGTGGTCTTCCGCCACCTCCTCCGACTGGGCGTCCGGAAGATGGACTTCCTCTGGCCCGACCACCACTACCGGGACCTCCCGCCCTGGGAACCCGGCGCGCTCGGCACGTACTACGCCGACCTGTTCGACGCGTGGTACGCGCACGCCGACCCGGACGTACGGATCCGGTGGTTCGAGTCGGTCGTCCAGCTGGTGCTGGGCGGGGCGTCGGGCATCGACTCGCTGGGCGCCCACCCGGTGACCGACGTGGTGATCGAGACGGACGGCACGCTGGAGCCCCTGGACGCGCTCCGGAGCTGCGGCGACGGCATGACCCGCACGTCCCTGGGGGTCGCGCGCCACACGGTCGAGGACCTCCGCGGCACCGCCCTCTACCGGCTGGGCCTGCGCAACCAGGAGCTCCTCCCGGACGACTGCCGGGCGTGCCCGGTGTACGAGATCTGCGGCGGGGGGTACATGCCCCACCGCTGGTCCCCCGAGCGGAGGTTCGCCAACCCGAGCGTCCACTGCGCCGACCTGCGCCACGCCATCGGACACATCGCCGGGACGGTACGCGAGGGCCTCGCGCCCCTGGGCCCCGCCCCGCCCGGGGGGCCGGGAGGTTTCGGGGGATCCGGGGGACCGCACCGGAAAAGCCGGAAGGAAGAGGAAGCATGCCGCTGATCAGGGAAGTGCCCCGCGTCCTGCGTTGGGGCGGCGCCGAGGACGTCACCGGCCGGGCCCACGCGGAGTACGAGGAACTGGTCGGCGAGCGGCTGGGCCGGCTGCTGGCCCGGCTGCGGGAGACGGACCCCCGGCGGGAGGCGGAGGTGGTCGCCCGCCTGGCGCGGCTCGATGAGCGCGCGCTGCCGCGGGTGCTGCTCGCGCCCGAGACCACCCGGCGCCTGCTGTGGCCGGGCACCGTCGGCACCGACGGGGACACGGCGGAGTTCCTGATCCGCTCCTCGTGCGCCGAGTCGGCCCTGGACGGCGCCGGGCGGGACGTGCCGGGACCGTTGTGGACGGCGCTGGGCGACGCCCACGTCCGGGCCGGCGGCGAGCCGGTGCGGGGACCGTCGGTACGCGGCGTCGCGGCGCTCGACCTCGACAGCCCCTACGCCCTCGGCATCGACGTCCAGGGTGCCGGCTTCACCGCGCGGGAACGCCACACTCCGCTGGCCGGGCGGGAGCGGCGGGAGGCACTGGCCAAGGTGACGGCCGCCGTCGACGGCATCGGCGCGGTGAGCGGCGAGGTGCTGGCGTTCACCGAGCGCTTCACCAAGGTGCTGGTCCTCCTCCGGGACGACGCCGAGCCGGTCTTCTCGTCCGGCTCCTGCGGCCAGTACGTCGGACGGTCGGTGCTGGGCAACCCGCAGGCGCCGGCCGTGGACGAGGTGCTGGTCGCCGAGGGGCTGGTGCACGAGTCGATCCACGGGCTGCTGTACATGCTCGAACTGCGGGACACCTGGGCGCGCGACGACCGGCTCTTCGACACGACACCGGCCATCGCCTCCCCCTGGACCGGGCGGCCGCTGCCCGTCCGGCCGTTCCTCCAGGCGTCGTTCGTCTGGTACGGGCTGCTCCACTTCTGGTCGCTGGCGGACCGGGCCGGGGTCTTCCCGGCGGACCGGGTCCGCGAACGCCGGGAGGTGGCCGCGCGCGGGTTCCTGGGCGACGCGCTGCCGCGGCTCCTCGCCCCGTACCGGGACATCCTGGACGAGAACGTGGCCGAGACCGTCGAGGCGATGCGGGAACTGGTCACGGCCGGCGCGTGAGGAGCACCACCCCGGTCCGGGCCTCCGGCCGGAAGTCCGGCCCGGAGGCCCGGACCGAGAGCCCGAACGGAAGCCCGCCCCCGCCGCGCCGCGAAGACCGCTCACACCTCCAGGTCCGGGATGCGCCAGTCGATCGGCTCATGGCCCTGGGCCGCGACGGCCTCGTTGATCTGCGTGAAGGGGCGGCTGCCGAAGAAGCGCTTCGCCGACAGGGGCGAGGGGTGGGCGCCCTTGACGACGGCGTGCCGCGACTCGTCGATCAACGGGAGCTTCTTCTGCGCGTAGTTGCCCCACAGCACGAAGACCGCCGGGTCGGGGCGGGAGACGACGGCGCGGATGACGGCGTCGGTGAACTTCTCCCAGCCCTTGCCCTTGTGGGAGTTGGGCTCCCCGCCGCGGACCGTCAGCACCGCGTTGAGCAGCAGGACGCCCTGCTCGGCCCAGGGCATGAGGTAGCCGTTGTCGGGGACGTCGTAGCCCAGCTCGTCGCGCATCTCCTTGTAGATGTTGCGCAGGGAGGGCGGCGTCTTGACGCCGGGGCGCACGGAGAAGCAGAGCCCGTGGCCCTGGCCGGCGCCGTGGTAGGGGTCCTGGCCCAGGATGAGGACCTTGACGCGGTCGTACGGGGTGGCCTCCAGGGCGGCGAAGACCTCGCCGCGCGGCGGGTACACCGGCGCCTTCGCCCGCTCCTCCTCGACGAAGTCGGTCAGCTCCTTGAAGTAGGGCTTCTCCAGCTCCTCGCCGAGGACTGCGCGCCAGGACTCGGGCAGTACGTCGGTGACCGTCACTTCAGCAACCTCCGGGGTCGGTTCTCGATCGCGATCCGGGGACTTCGGATCTCGTCCGAGAACTTACCGGTGACCACTGACAACGGCCGTCGCGCGGGCGGGCCGGGGTCCGTACGGACCCCGGCCCGCCCGCGCTCGTGCCCGCTCAGACCGCGGCGTTGAGGAAGCGGCCGCCGTCGAGGACGAGCGTCTGTCCGGTGATCCAGGCCGCGGCGTCGGACAGCAGGAACGCCACCGCGCCCGCCACGTCCTCCGGGGCGCCGAGCCGGCCGAGCGGGTAGGGGGCCGTGGCCTCCTCCTCGCGCCCCTCGTAGAGGGCGGCGGCGAACTTCGTCTTCACCACGGCGGGGGCGACGGTGTTGACGCGGACGCCGGGCGCCATCTCGTGGGCGAGCTGGAGGGTGAGGTTGGTCATGGCGGCCTTGCTCATGCCGTAGGCGCCGACGAAGGGGGACGCGGAGAGTCCGGCGATGGAACCGATGTTGACGATCGCCCCGCCGTTCTCCTTCTGCCACGCCCGCCACGTCTGCTGGGCGAAGCCGAGGGCGGAGACGACGTTGGTCTCGAAGACCTTGCGGGCGACGCCGAGGTCGGTCTCGGTGATCGGGCCGAACACCGGGTTGGTCCCGGCGTTGTTGACGAGGTGGTCGACGCGGCCGTAGGTCTCCATGGCCCGTTCGACGGCGGCGGCCTGGTGGGCCTCGTCGTGGGCCTTGCCGGGCACGCCGAGCGCCCGGTCCGCGCCCAGCCGTTCGACGGCCTCCGCGAGGGCGGTCGCGTCCCGGCCGGTGACGACGACGCGGTCGCCCCGGGCGACGAGGGCCTCGGCGATGGCGTAGCCGATGCCCCGGCTCGCGCCGGTGACGAGGGTGACCTTCCCCTCGGCGGGGGGTTCGGTGTCCTGGGTGGTCATGGCTGCGCGTCCCCGTTCAGTCGAGCGGCCCGCCGGCCACGTACAGCACCTGGCCGGAGACGAAACCGGCGTCCTCGCCGGCGAAGAAGGCGATGGCGTGGGCGACGTCCGCCGGCTGCCCCACCCGTCCCACGGGGATCTCGCCGGCCGCCGCGGCCTGGAGGTCCTCGAAGCCGATGCCGATCCGGGCGGCGGTGGCGGCCGTCATGTCGGTGGCGATGAACCCGGGGGCGACGGCGTTGACGGTGACGCCGAACTTGCCGAGCTCCTTGGCGAGCGTCTTGGTGAGGCCCTGCAGACCCGCCTTGGCGGCCGAGTAGTTGGCCTGGCCGCGGTTGCCGAGGGCCGAGCTGCTGGAGAGGTTGACGATCCGGCCCCAGCCGGCGTCGACCATGTGCTTCTGGCAGGCGCGGGACATCAGGAACGCGCCCCGCAGGTGCACGTTCATGACCGTGTCCCAGTCGGACTCGCTCATCTTGAACAGCAGGTTGTCGCGGAGCACCCCGGCGTTGTTGACGAGCACCGTGGGCGCGCCGAGCTCGGCGGCCACCCGGGCGACGGCGGCCGACACCTGCTCGGCGTCGGAGACGTCGCAGCCGACGGCGAGGGCCTCGCCGCCGGCGCGGGTGATCTGTTCGACGGTGTCCGCGCAGGCCGCCTCGTCGAGGTCGAGGACGGCGACCGCGCGGCCCTCGACCGCGAGGCGCAGGGCCGTCGCGGCGCCGATGCCACGGGCCGCGCCCGTGACGACGGCCACCCGCCGTTCGGTGGTCAACATGGGGACACTCCTCACCTCGGGCGGCGCACCCGGCCGGTGGGAGCGGGCCGGGCGGCCCCTCGGACGGCGGGTGAGCAACCGCTCAGTAGCTTCGGCCGATCAGACGCTAGAAGCCCCGCCACCCGCTGTCAACGCCCTGCCGCCTCGCCCCGCGGCTCAGCGGACCAGCAGGTCGAGCAGGCGTTCCGGTTCCCCGCTCGGGTCGAGCGTCAGCCCGGTGTGCACCGGACCCGGCTGGACGACGGTGCTGCGCGGCGCGATCAGCCAGCGGAAGCGGCGGCCGGCGTCGTCACAAGCGGCCTGCCCGGCGCGATCGCCGCCCGCGCAGACGCCTTCGACGGCGCGGAGCGCGGCCCGCACCCCGGCGACGTCCGCGGCGGGATCGAGCGCCAGCAGCCGGTCCTCGTCCAGGTGGACGCGGGCCTCGACGAACGACCGCGCCTGGCAGTAGACGACGACGCCGGCGTTGATCCGCTCCCCGCGCTCGACGCGGGGCACGACCCGCAGCAGCGCGTACTCGAAGACGTCCCGCTCCTTGGCGTCCTGCATACGGTCCGTCACTTCCCGGCCTTCCTGTTGTCCAGCCTGACCCGTACCCACTCGGGCGCCTGCGAGGGCTTGTCGGCACTGCGTTCGCCGAGCGTGATCCGGTCGCCTACGCCGGCCGCCCGGGCGAGCAGCACCTCGACGTAGGCGCGGCGCACCGCGTCCGGCCCGTCGAAGCCCGGTTCGTCCGCCAGCCAGGCGTCGGGGACGTCGGCGACGACCCGGGTCAGCAGGTCCTCGGTGACGAGCGGGGCGAGTTCGGCCGTCGCGGCGGCGAGATCGGGGTCGAAGGTGGCCAGGACGTGGTCCGAGGCGTCGTACGCCTTGCCGGCGGCGGCGCCGGCGGTCGGCCAGTTGTGGTGCCAGATCATGGTGGCGCCGTGGTCGATCAGCCAGAGGGCGCCGTGCCAGACGAGCAGGTTGGGGTTGCGCCAGGAGCGGTCGACGTTGCCCACGAGGGCGTCGAACCACACCACGCGCCCGGCCTCGGCGGCGTCGGTCTCGAAAGCGAGCGGGTCGAAGCCGAGGGCGCCGGGGAGGTAGTCCATCCCCAGGTTGAGGCCGCCGCTGGACCGCAGCAGCGCCTGCACCTCCTGGTCCGGCTCGCCCCGGCCGATCACCGGATCGATCCGGACACCCACAAGTTCGGGAACTCGCAGCCCGAGCGCACGCGCGAGCTGCCCGCAGATCACCTCGGCCACGAGGGTCTTGCGGCCCTGGCCCGCCCCGGTGAACTTGACGACGTAGGTGCCGAGATCGTCGGCCTCGACGATGCCGGGCAGTGACCCGCCCTCGCGTAGAGGGGTGACGTAGCGGGTGGCGGTGACTTCGGGGAGCACTATCGCCGGCCCCGCGACTCTTCTGCCTTGCGGTCCATGGTCCACTCCCGAGTTCTTCCGCTCCCGTGTTCTTCCGCCGAACGGTCCGCGAATGGAGGACGCTCCCCCGCTTCCGGCCGCACGGCACGTAGTGAGCATAGTAACCGAGCGTGACGACCGAAGCCGCACGCCCGCACCTCCGAGCACGCAGACCGAACCGAGTTGACAAACCGTCACCAACTGCTTTGCAAAGAGTGATACTTTGGAAAGCATTCGGTCAGGCTGAGCCACAGCCGGCCGGGACGCCGCTCCCGGCCGGCTCACGCACATGCGAAAGGCACGGAAACTCATGGCTGTTCGGTCCGGTGACACGTCGCAGGACATCCGCGTCCGCGTGCAGGGAGAGCCCGTGGACTCGTTCCCGGAATACGCTCCCGAGGTCGAGCGGGGCGCGGTGCACCGCATCACCGTCGTCGGGGAGGACGTCCTGCACCGACGGTGCCGGCCGGTCACCGAGTTCGGCACGCCGGAGCTCTCACGGCTGATCGACGACATGTTCGCCACGAACCAGGTGGCGGAGGGCGCGGGCCTCGCCGCCAACCAGATCGGTGTGGACCTCCAGTTGTTCGTGTGGGACATCACGGACGAGTGGGGAGTACGCCACGTCGGGCACATCGCCAACCCGGTGCTGGACGAGATCCCGGCCGAGGAGCGGATCCTCATCGAGGAGTCCGAAGGCTGCCTGTCCGTCCCCGGCCCCTACCGGATGGTGCCACGCCCCGACCGCGCCGTCGTGCGGGGCATGGACAAGGACGGCAATCCCCTGGTGATCGAGGGCAGGGGGTACTTCGCCCGGTGCCTGCAACACGAGACGGACCACCTGCACGGCCACCTCTACCTCGACCGACTGTCCCAGCGGGAACGGAAGTCGGCGCTCCGCGAGATGGAGGACTCCAAGGAGAAGATGTTCGCCCGGCGGGCCAGGATGGCGAAGAAGCTGGGGAAGTAACGCCGCCCGGCCCGGCGCACCCGACGCGGCACCGCCTGAGGTCACCCCCCGGTCACTCTCCGGGCGCTTCGGGCCGCGCCCGCCCGGTGAGCTCGCGGCCGGCCGCGCACAGTGCGTCGACCGTGGCCCGGACGGACGGGCGCGCACCCTCGTCGGCGCGCCAGACGGCGAAGACGTGCCGGTACATGACGTGCCGCACCGGAAGCAGGCGCACCCCGTCGGGGACCGGTCCGCGGCCCAGGCGTGGGGAGACGACGACGCCGAGGCCGGCGGCGACGAGGACGAGCTGGGTGTGGTGCTCGTCGGCCATGTGCGAGATACGGGGTTCGACGCCCTGCGCCCGCAGGGTGCCCAGCAGCCAGTCGTGGCAGAACTCGCCCTCGGGCCAGGAGACCCACTCGTCGTCGGCGAAGTCCTCGAGAACGACGTCCCGGCGGTCGGCGAGCGGGTGCCCGGCGGGCACCGCGACGTCCACGGGGTCGTCCAGGATCGCGGCCTTGGACAGGCCGGCGGGCAGGGTCACCGGCCGGTTGGTCCAGTCGAGGAGGACGGCGACGTCGAGGTCACCGCGGTCGACCCGCCGGACGGCCTCTTCCGGGCGCATCTCCACGACGCCGACGGTGAGTTGCGGGTGGTCCGCGCGGAGCCTGACGAGGGCGGCGGGCAGCACTCCGCGGACGGCGGTCGGGAAGGCGCCGAGCAGCAGCCGGCCGACGGCCCGGCCGCGCTGCGCCTCCAGGTCCGACCGGGCGAGCGCGACCCGCGCCAGGATCCCCGCGGCATGGGAGGCGAGCAGCCGTCCGGCGTCGGTGAGGCGGATGCCGCGCCCCTGCCGGGCCAGCAGCCGTTCGCCGGTCTCACGTTCCAGCTTGGCCAGTTGCTGGGAGACGGCCGAGGTCGTCACATGCAGCTCCGCGGCGGCGGCGCTGACGGATCCGCAGCGGGCGACGGCGTCGAGCGTGCGCAGACGCTCCAGATTCAACATTGCAGCGATACTACGCGAACACACGTACGTTAATTTGCTTGTTCTACGAGGTCCGGTCGGCCATCTTGAGCCGCATGAGCCCCGTCACCTCCCGTCCGCCCGTCACCTCGGCCGTCACCCCGGCCGACGCCGCACGCACCACCGGGGCGCCTCCGGCGCCCTCACCCTCCCCTTCCCGTGGTTCCGTCCTCTCCGCCGTCGACTGGCGCGTCCGGTTCGGCGCGCTGGCCCTCGTCTGGGGCTTCAGCTTCCTCTTCATCCGGCTGGGGACCGACGGATACGCCCCGCTCTTCGTCTCCCTGGGCCGCATGCTGTTCGGCACGGCGGTGCTTGCCACGGCCCTGCTGGTCAAGCGGCAACGGCTGCCGCGCTCGGTACGCACCTGGGCACACCTGACGGTGGCGGCGTTCCTGCTCAACGCCCTGCCGTTCTCCCTGTTCGCCTACTCGGAACTGCGCATCCCGTCCTCCCTGGCGGGGATCTGCAACGCCACCACGCCCCTGTGGGGCATGGTGCTCTCGCTGGTGGCACTGGCGGAGGACCGGCCGACCCGGCGCCGGTTCGCGGGGCTCGTCCTCGGCTTCGCGGGGGTGCTCGTTGTGCTCGGCGCCTGGAACGGATTCTCCGGGCAGGACCCGTGGGGCACGGCCATGGCGCTGACGGCGTCGGCCAGTTACGCGGTCGGCTGGATCTACGTACGGCGCATGCTGTCCGGCACGGGCGACTCCCACCTGTCCCTGTCCACCGGCCAGTTGCTGGTCGGCACCGCCCAACTGGCCGTCGTCGCCCCGCTGGCCGCTCCGCTGCCGTCCGCCTTCCACCCTGTGTCGCTGCTGGCGGTCGCCGCGCTGGGGGCGCTGGGCACCGGGCTCGCCATGCTCGTCCAGTACGGGCTGGTGGCCGAGGTCGGCCCCACCACGGCGGCGTTGAGCACCTACTTCATCCCCGTGGTGGCCACGGCGGCCGGCGCCACCCTGCTCGGCGAGGACCTGACCTGGAACATGCCGGTCGGCGCGCTGATCGTGCTGGCCGGCGCGGCGCTGACGCAGGCCCGGGGCGCCCGGAGCCGCGATGCCGAGCCGGTTCGAGAACCGCGCGGCGCCCGGGAAGCCGCCGCGGACGGCGTACGACACCCGCGGACCGGCCCCCGGGAGAAGGCCACACCCCGCCCGTAACGCACCACGCCCGAACCCACCACCCCCATAACTCGCACACCTGTAACTCACCCCACCCGAACCCCCGGTACCGCCATCACCCCCGTAGACCGCGCCTCAGCCGTACCGCCCCGCCGGGGCCGGGCCGGTCGCCGACGCCAGCGCGTCCGCGACCGGCTCCACGTCCTCGGGGCCCAGGGCCGACACCGTGATCCGCACCCCGGGCGGCGAGGCGAGCCGGAAGCGGGCGCCGGGCGCCACCGCGTAGCCGGCGCGCAGCAGCCGGGCCACGACCCCCGTCTCGTCCGGCACGGGCAGCCAGACGTTCATCCCGCTGCGCCCGCGCGCCGCCAGCCCCCGCTCCCGCAGGGCACGGACGAGCGCGTCGCGCCGACGCCCGTACGCGGCGGCCGTCGCCACCGGATCGACGGCCCCGGTGCGCCACAGGTGGAGCACCGCGTCCTGGAGGACGTGACTCACCCAGCCGGGCCCGAGGCGCTGGCGGCCGCGTACCCGGTCCACGGTCACGCTGTCGCCGGTGAGGACGGCGAGCCGCAGGTCGGGGCCGTAGGCCTTGGCGACGGACCGGATGAACGCCCAGTGCTCGGTGGCCCCGCCGAGCGGGCGCGGGGGCGCGTCGACGATGCCGTGGCCGTGATCGTCCTCGACGAGCAGCACCCCGGGGTGGGCGGCGAGGACGGCCCGCAGCTCGCGGGCGCGCTCCGCGCCGACGAGGGCGCCGGTGGGGTTCTGCGCCCGACTGGTGACGATCAGGGCCCGGGCGCCGCCGTCCAGGGCGCGGGCGACGGCCCGCGGGTCCGGGCCGTCGTCGTCCACCGCGACCGGGACGGGCCGCAGGCCGAGCGCGGGGACGAGGTCGAGGAGGCTGCCCCAGCCCGGATCCTCGACCGCGACGGCGTCGCCCGGGCGCAGATGGGCCGCCAGCACCCGCTCCAGCCCGTCGAGAGCCCCGGAGACCACCGCCACCGGCCCGTCCGGCACCCCGTCCGCGGCGAAGGCGGCGCGCGCCATCCGCTCCAGCTCGGTGTCGACCGGCGCGTCGCCGTACAGCACCGGCGCCCGGGCGGAGCGCTCGGCCGCCGCCGCGAGCGCCGGGCCGAGCGGGGGCAGCAGCGCGGGGTCGGGGTTTCCCGTCGCCGCGTCGCACGCCCCGTCCGGCACGTCCACCGCGATGAGTTCGCGGGGCGTGCTGGCCGGGCGAGGCCGCACCCGGGTGCCGCGCCGGCCGGCCGTCTCGATGACCCCGCGGTCGCGCAGGATCCGGTAGGCGGCCGCCACCGTGTTGTGGTTGACCCCCAGCTCGACGGCCAACTCCCGCAGCGGTGGCAGCAGTTCCCCCGGCGGCAGGCGGCCGTCCCCGACGGCACGCTCCACACTCTCCGAGATCTCCGCTGCGCGGCGGCCCGTGATCCGATACTCTTCTAGCACAAAGCCGAGTATGCACTAGTGCAATGGAGTCCGCAATGTCTTCCCCGGCCCCGTCCCCCGGCGGGACGTACGAGCGCACCGCCCGCACCACGCCCACCCGCTACCGCGACCGCGCCTCCTACGACCGCGAGCTGGTCCACGCCATCCTCGACGACGGCTGCCTGTGCCATCTCGGCTTCGTCCGCGACGGCGCCCCGGTCGTCCTGCCCACGCTGTACGGCCGCGTCGGCGAGCGGCTGTACGTGCACGGCTCCACCGGCTCCGCCCCGCTGCGCGCCGCGGGTGAGGCCGAGGAGGGCATACCCGTCTGCGTCACCGTCACCCACTTCGACGGCCTCGTGCTGGCCCGCAGCGCCTTCAACCACTCCGTCAACTACCGCAGCGTCGTGGTGCACGGCACCGCCCGCCGGGTGACCGACCCCGAGGAGCTGACCACCGCGCTCGACGCGCTGGTGGACCAGGCGGTGCCCGGCCGGGCGGCGGACTCCCGGCCGGCCTCGCCGAAGGAGCTGGCCGCCACGGCGGTGCTGCGCGTCGACCTCGCGGAGGTCTCCGCCAAGGTCCGCGCCGGCGGCCCGGGCGACGATCCGGAGGACCTCTCCCTCCCGTACTGGACGGGCGTCGTCCCCGTGACCACCGTGCGCGGGACGCCGGTCCCGGCGGACGACCTCGCCCCCGGCATCCCGCTCCCGGACTACCTCACGCCCCGCTGAGCGGCCGCCCGGCGGCCGCGGCGGCCTCCGTTCCGCGGGCCGCCTCGGGCCGGGCGGGCCGGGCCGCGCCCCGCGTCTCCACCAGGGCCAGCCCGGCCACCGCGGCCATCAGCACCACCGTGCCCAGGACGGTCGCGGCCGTCAGCCGCTCCCCCAGCACCGTCACCGCGATGACGGCGGCGGTGACCGGCTCCAGCAGGGTGATCACCGTGGCCGTGGTGGCGCGCACCGCCTGCAGCCCGGTGAAGAACAGCGCGTAGGCCAGCGCCGTCGGCACGGTCACCAGGTAGGCCATCAGCAGCAGTGTGCGCCCCAGGCCATGGGCGCTCGGCAGCACACCGCCCGCCACCGCGAACGGCAGCAGCAGCACGGTGCAGACGCCGAACGAGGTCAGGGTCGTGGTGAAGGGGTCCGTCGCCCGGCCCTCCCGGCCGAGGTGGCGCGTGTGGACGGCGAACAGCGCGTACCCCGCCGCCGACAGCAGGGCGAGCGCCACCCCGGCGGGCCGTACGGTGGCCGAGCCGCCGCCGAGCACCAGTACGGCCAGCCCGGCGAGCGCCCCGGCGACGGCGAGCCGGCCGCCCGCGCCGAGCCGTTCACCCATCAGCAGCCGGCCGCCGAGCGCCGCCAGTACGGGCGCGGCGCCCAGGGTGACGACGGTGCCGACCGCCGTACCCGTCGCGTCCACCGACGCGAAGAAGGCCGCGTTGAACACGGTGAGCCCGACCCCGTTGACCAGGGCGGCCGTCACCCGCCGCCGACGCGGACCGGCCGGCCGCGCCCGCCCGGCCGCGCGCCGCGAGGGCACCAGGAACCGTACGGCCAGGAGCAGCGCGAAGCCGCCGGCGCAGCGCCAGAAGGTCAGCGCGACCGGGTCGAGGCCACTGCTGTCGATCGCCAGGGTCGCGGTGGCGCCGGTGGTGCCCCAGGTGAGGGCCGTGAAGGTGACGTAGAGCAGCCCGCGCCCGGCGGACGGGACCCGCGCGGCACCGGAGCGCGCACGGGAAGCGGACGGAACCGAGGCAGCAGAGGTGCCAGAGGAACCAAAGGAACCAGAGGAAGGGGACGACACAGAGGTGTCGGACATGACTGTTCTCCCGCGGAAGACATGAAAGGTCGCGTGGTCTTCGTGGCGGGCAGCGATCGGCACCCGGGCGCGCCGCAGGGCGCACCGGGCCGGCGTCCCGGAGGAGCGCACGCGGAAAGACACCGCGTCGGACGTCCGGGAGCTCCCGAAGGTGATCGGGTGAGGAAGAAGCCGCCCGCGTCAGGCGGCGGGAGGCGGAAGAACAGCACTCGTAGGCATGATCACATATTAGGACCGCGACGAACCGCCGGACAACTCCCTCCCGCCGGCCCGGCCTTCGCCCTCCGCGCCACGGATACCCCCATCAGGCCCGCTTCCTCCCGGCATGTCCGCGCCCGGAGCACCCGCCTCCAGGAGCCCGGCGGCCCTCTCACCCCCCGCCCGTACTCCCCCGGTGTCCCGAGGCGCCGAGCGCTGGGCGACGAAGGCGCCGAGCAGTACGAGGACACCGCCCACGAGCTGCGGAACGGACAGGCGCTCGCCGAGCAGCACCCAGGCGAGCACGGTGGCGACGACCGCCTCCAGACAGGCCACGACCCCCGCCACCTGCGGGGACAGCAGGCGCACGGACACCACCCCGGTGAGGTAGGCGGCCACGGTGGCGACCAGCACCAGCCAGGCCAGCAGGACGACGGCCGGGACGTCGCCGCCCCGCAGTGCCGCACCGCCGGCGAGCACGCGAACGTCCATGCTCCAGGGCCGCGCCACCGCCGTCAGAAGGAGCGCGCCGATGAGGAAGCCGTAGGCGATGACGCCCACGGGGTCGGCGGCCTCGGCGCCGTCGCCGCCGTGATCGGACAGGACGAAGTAGCCGACCTGGCAGACGGCCCCGCCCAGGGCGAGCAGCAGTCCCAGCGCGTCGAAGCGCAGCCCGGACCACACCTCGACCACACAGGCCAGCCCGACGATCGCCGGCACCACGCCGGCCGCGGCGGCCCGCGACACCGCCCGCCCGCGCACGAACCGCACCCAGCCCAGCACCAGTGCGGGGGCCAGGTACTCGACGAGCAGGGCCACCCCGACCGGGATCCGCGAGATGGCCGCGAAGTAGCAGGCCTGAACGCCGGCGACGGCCAGCAGGCCGAAACCCGCGAGCAGCGCGGGACGGCGCGTCACCAGGGCGCGGTGCCGCCACGCGACGGGCAGCAGCACCAGGGCCGCGCCGGCGGCCCGCAGCCAGACGACGTGCAGCGGGTCGAGGCCGGCCTCGATCAGCGGCTTGGCCGCGACCCCCGAGCCGCCGAACGCGAGTGCGGAGACCAGGGCGAGGCCGAGCCCCGTCCCCCTTCCGCCGGACAGCAGTTCCTTCGGCATCGACGCATCATGTCAGGCTCCGACAGGACCGTCACCGGTGTGACTCCTGGCCCAGCGGCCGGAGACCGGCCGGGAGCGCAGCCGTTCGGCGTCGATCCCGGCGCGGCGCAGCACTTCGACGGCCCGGCAGCCGGGGTCCAGGGCGAGCGCCGCCAGCAGGTCGAGCCCCTCGACCGGGCCGGGACCGCGGGCGGCGGCCTGGGCGTACGCCTCGCCCATGGCGGTGGCGGCGGCGGGCGACCAGCCGGGCACACCGCCCTCCGGCAGCAGCGGCAGCGCCCGGGAATCCTCGACGGAGCCGCGCCAGCGCAGGCCATAGCCGATGCTGCGCTGTACGAGGTAGCCGAACAGCCGCACGAGCCGGTCCGGGCCGCCGGGCAGCGCGAGCCGGGTCCGGGGATCCGACTCCAGCAGGGAATGCAGCAGGTGTGCGGTGTCGATCTGCCGGTCACCGTCCCGCTGGACGCGCCTGCGGGCACCCGCGACCGCCGCGGCCACCTCGGCGCTCAGCGGCGCCGCGTCCGCCCCGCCGGTGTCAGGTGTACGGCTTTGCACCCTCCCACCCCATCAGTTCCGGGCGCGCGAAGGCATCCCCGGCCGGAAGCATTCGCGCGTCCCCCTCCGGTTGGGCGCGTACGCCCGCGCGCTCCTCCTCGAGGAGGAGACGCCCAGGCGGCCCCCGGTGAACCGACGGCGCGTCAGTCGCTCTCGGCGAGGATCAGATACAGCTTCCGGCGCGTCTCGTTGACGACGGCCAGCGCCTCCTCCCGCTGCTCCGCGCTGCCGGTGCGCCAGACCTGCCCGAACGCCTCCATCAACGCGAAGCCGGCCTGCCGGATCTCCTGCGCGGTCTCCCGCTCGGCACCGCCCGCGACCTGCTCCCAGGGGGCCGGGGAACCGGCGTCGGCCTCCGCGCGGCCGGCGTCGGTGAGCGCGAACAGCTTCTTGCCACCCTGGCTCGCGCTGCTGATCAGCCCCTCGTCCTCCAGCAACTGCAGGGTGGGGTACACGGACCCGGGGCTGGGCCGCCACACACCGCCGCTGCGCTCCGTGATCTCGCGGATCATCTCGTAGCCGTGCATCGGCCGGTCCTTCAGCAGCGCCAGGATCGAAGCCCGCACATCACCACGCCGGGCCCGGCCTCCCGGACCACTACGCCCCCGCCCACCGAACGGCGGCCCACCGAACTGCGGCCCAAAGGGCCCAAACGGCCCGAAAGCCCGCCGCCCACCAGGCTCACCACCACGCCGACCGAAGCCGGGGTGCTCGCTTCCATGGGGATACCGCATATCGCTCCTCCAGTACGTCGATCGTTCGCGATATCTCAACGATATATCGGCACCTCCCTTACGGCAAGGCCATACCCGCCCGCACGGCTGACCTGCCTCAGCGAGCTCAGGTCTCAATCAAGAGCCCCGATGGGCTGACCGCCCTCCGCTCCAGAGCTGTCACCTGGCCGTCGCTTCGGGATCGAACGGCTCACCCGGGCCCGTGGGCGATGGGCGCCGCCGCGGGAGCATCATGGCCGTGGTCACCGCGGTGGCGAGGATGAGCGCGGCGGCGAGGCAGAAGGCGTCGCGGGCGCCGGTGAGCGCGGCGGCGGCCGGGGTGGGATCGCTGGGCGCGGCGGCATGGAAGAAGAGGCTGCCGAGCAGGGCGACGCCGAGAGTGCCGCCGAGTTGCTGCACCGCGTTGAGCAGGCCGGCGGCGGAACCCGTCTCGTGTGGGCGCACTCGGTGCAGGGCGGTGGTGAAGAACGGCACGGCGTACAGGCCCTGACCGATCCCGGCCACGGCCAGCGCGGGCAGCAGCGGCCACGGGTAGGAGGCGGGCGAGCTGGTGGCATACACAGCGGCGGCCGATACGACTCCGGCGAGCAGGGCCAGCAGGCCGACGCTCATGACCCGGGCCCCGTAGCGGGGTACGAGCCAGGCGCCGGCGACCCAGGACGACAGCGCCATCGTCGCCGACCACGGCAGCAGCGTGAAGCCGGCCGAGAGGACGTCGCGGCGCAGGCCCAGCTGCATCTGCAGCACGGCCACCAGCATCAGGCCGCCCACCACGGAAAAGAACAGCACGCTGGACACCAGCGCGGCGGTGAAGCCGCGGTCGACGAACAGGCCCGGCTCGATGAGCGGGCTGTGGCCTCCGCAGGCCCGCCGACGTTGATGTGCGGCGAAGCCCGCCAGCACCGCGCCGCCGGCGGCGAGCATGGCCCACGACCAGCCTGGCCGGCCCTGTGCGCCGCCCTGGATCAGCGGATAGACCAGCAGGCCGCTGCCCAGGACCGCCAGCGCCGTGCCGACGTGGTCCAGCCGCGGTCGAAGCGCGGCACGGTCCTCGTGCAGCAGCGGCGTGGCCGCCAGCACAGCGGCGCCGAGGGGGACGTTGACGAGGAAGACCGCGCGCCAGGAGGAACCCAGCACATCCGCTTGGGTCAGCGCGCCGCCGACCATCGGGCCGGTCACCGCGGCGAGCCCCATGACCGGCCCGATGGTGCCCATGGCCCGGGCCAGTGCGGGGCCGGTGAACATGGCGCGGATCATGCCGATGGTCTGCGGGATGATCAGTGCGGCCGCGGCGCCCTGCACCGCCCGCAGGGCGATCAACGCCGCCGTGGACGGTGCGAGCGCGCACCCCAGTGAGGCCAGGACGAAGCCGGCCATGCCGACGCGGAACATCCGCCGCCGGCCGACGATGTCACCCAGCCGCCCCCCGGTGATCAGAAAGGCGGCGAAGGGCAAGGTGTACGCGGCACTGAACCACTGGATGCTGGAGGCCGGACCGCCCAAACCAGCGCGGATCACAGGGCCGGCGACGGTCATGATGGTGGCGTCGAGGAGGTTCATGGCCTCGGCGACCAGCAGCACAGCGAGTGCGGCCCAACGTCGCAGCGGAGGCGCGGTGGTGGAGTAGGACATGCGCCCGAGCGTGCGCGCCGCCGCCGGGACACCTCCACCTTGAGCGGCTGAATCGCTGAATCATTCCATGGGAATGTCCGTGGTGCATGATTTTCACATGCTGGACGACATCGACCGTGGTCTCATCCACGCCCTGCGCATCGACGGGCGGGCGCCGTTCAGCGCGATCGCCGACGTCCTCGACGTCTCGGCGCAGACAGTCTCCCGCCGCTACCGGCGGCTGTGCGCGGACGCCGCGCTGCGGGTGGTCGGCCTGACCGAGCCGCAGCGCAGCGACCGCACCCAGTGGCTGCTGCGGTTGACTACGGGCCCGCGCACCGCCCAGGACCTTGCCGAAGCGCTGGCCCGCCGCGCCGACACCTCCTGGGTCAAGCTCGCTTCGGGCGGCACCGAGATCGTCGCGATCGTGCACACCTCCACCGCCGACGGGCCCGCCGGGCACGCGCTGCTGTTGCACGACATCCCGCGCACGGCCGGCATCACCGCGGTCTCCGCGCATTGCGTGCTGCACACCTACCTTGGTGGACCCACCGCCTGGTCCGGCCATCAACAGGCTCTCGACGCCGCGCAGCAGCGCCGACTGCGCACCGCCGTGGCCGAGGCGGCGTCTGTCGCCGCCGCTCCCGGGGTGCGGACGACCGTGAGCCAGGCCGACTCCGACCTGCTCGCCGCTCTCCAGCGCGACGGTCGGGCGAGCCTGAGCGGCCTCGCCGAGGCCACCGGCTGGTCGCCCGCCACCGTCGCGCGCCGACTGGAGCAACTGCGGGCCGGCGGCCGGCTCTTCTTCGACGTCGAACTCGACTCCACTCTGCTGGGCGTCACCACGCAGGCGCTCCTGTGGATGAGCGTCGCCCCCGCCCACCTCGACCAGGTCGCCCGCACCCTGGCCCGGCACCCCGAGCTGGCCTACGTAGCCGCGGTCACAGGCCCCCACAACCTCACCGCCCATGCCCTGTGCCCCGACCCGGCGGCGCTGCACCGCTACCTCACCGAACGTCTGGGCGCCCTGAAGACGATCCGCACTCTGGAGACCGCGCCCGTGTTACGCACGATCAAGATGGCCGGACCGCTCCCAGCCACCGGCAAGCCACCCATGCGACGCCGCTGACTCGTGCCGGACGACGCGCGACACGCGGCCTCGACCGCCCCGGCTTCTCATAGCTGATCTTCGATCGGCCTCGAAAACCGAGCGACGTGACGACAGCGAGCTCCCCCCTCCCCCCCGCTGCGGGCATCCAGCCCGGCTCACCGTGCCGATCGCGCGGCGGCGCGGTCGCCGGCACCAAAAACACCGGCCGGTTCACGAAGGTGCCCAGGGGGCGCGAAGCGGCTTTCGGTTCCCGCCCCGGCGGACCGCGGGCCGGACAGCCATGGCGGCTCGCGTGCGGGTGCGCCCGCAGCTCAAGGAGGCACCGCGCACCTCGCGGGTCATCCTGACGGTGTACGAGATGAAGCGGCTGGGCCGCAACGCCGCCGAACCCACCACGCTAGCCCGCCACCTCACCACCCACGGCCTGGCCCTGGAGATGCTCACCGGACCGCTGCCCGGTACCTACGACCCCACCGGGTCCAGCAAGCCACTGGTCGCGTTCTTCGCGGCGACGGCGGAGACCGAGCGGGAGAATAACCGCGAATCGACGCTGGAGGGCCTCGACACCGCCGCCCCCAAGGGCACGCACGGCGGCCGGCCGCCGGTCATCACCGACGACACTTGCACACCGTGCTCCACCGCCGGGCGAACGACAGTCCGTCGAGCAGATTCAGCCCGACCTGATCATTCCCACCGACAAGCACAAGGGACGGAACCCGTCCGTCGCCGGCATCTGCCGGGCGCTCCC
The DNA here is from genome assembly GCF_051386555.1 of Streptomyces sp. URMC 126. NCBI lineage: Bacteria > Bacillati > Actinomycetota > Actinomycetes > Kitasatosporales > Streptomycetaceae > Streptomyces > Streptomyces sp. URMC 126. The sequence goes on along the minus strand of NZ_JBPQTX010000032.1, from coordinate 15,330 downwards.
CGAGCACGCCAAGCACGCGGCGTACTCCCGAAGCCGTCGAGGCGGTACATGCCGACTTCGCCGCCGACCTGCGCTTCGTCCTCCACCGCGTCGAGCGGCTCGCCGCCGGATGCAATCCGGACGTCGACCAGCGGGAGCTACCGACCGGACTGCACGGCTTCTCGACCTGCGGCGCACGGGCGCGTTCGGGCTGGTCGAAGGGCGGGACGGCCACCGCCTGCGCCACGCTCGCGCACGGCCGCGTCCGGGACGGTCTGAGCGTCGGCGGTCCGATGCGGACGAACCCGTCGCTCGCCGGCGGCCTGGACCGGCCGTTCTTGATGATGACCGCCGAGTTAACCCGGCCACGGATTCCGAGGCCGCCGCGTTCTGGTCGCGGCTGCGGGGCCGGCGGGTGAACATCCAGGCCCAGGGCGCCGCCGGGTGGCTTTGCCCATGAGAGCGGGCGGCGTTTCGACAGCGCCGACCGGTTCTAGGGTGACCGCATGCCGATACCCGTACATGCCCTCGCCCACCGGCCCTTGACCGCTCCGGCAGTCGCCGAGCTCATCGCGCTGCCGACCGCGCCTCACGTTCCCGACGAGGGCGACGCCCTCGATGCCGAGGTACGGCAGCGCGGATGGAGCTGGGAACACGAACTGGTCTGCGACTCCTTCCGTACCGGATACGGACACGTACTGTGCAGCAGCGCCATTCCGTTCGGGCGCCCGGACGCCCGGCACTTCCTGGTCTTCGGCCAGATGTACCCCGTCGACCCCGAAGACGAGGACATGACCAACGGCCCGTGGCTGTACGACATCATGGACGACTGGCAGCGGCAGCCCGGCTGGAGTGGCCGCCGACCGGGGACCGACCAGGACTGCGAGAGCGTACTCGCGCAGGCGGCGCAGGCAGTGACCGAGCACCTCGGCACCGCCCCCGAACGAACGGTTCCGTCATCCGAGGCGATGGTCGCCGGCCCCACGCTGACACACCGCGTCTGGCGCACCTCCACCCACGCCCTGGTACTCGGACCAGCGGCCGACAACGGCCCCTACGGCTACCTCAGCCACCTGCAGCTGTCCTACACGCCGCTCACCTGCGGCCCTGACCTGCCACCGGCGGACGACGAAGACGGCCTCAGCAGATGGATCTCCGCGCACGTCGACTGGTGACCGCGGGCCCGCTCACAAGGTGACGCCATGCCCAGGCCGTCGGAGTCGAGCTCGACCTCGGCGGCTTGGGAACGCGACGCTCGGCGGAAGCGGCGTGAGAGCTCCGGAAGGAGAACGACGTCCCGCGCCGGGCCGGTCCCCACCTCGACGGCTCGACACGACTGCCCGGCACCCGGAAGCACCGGACGGGCCCCTCGACGGCATGTCCGTGGGTCTCCGATGCAGGTCAACGGCTCCGGCCGTGTCGGGCACCGACCCCCGCTCCGCCGATCACACGAGGAAATCAACGGCCGATCCCCGGCGGGAAGAGGGCCGCCCGCCGGCCCGTGGTACCCGCTCCGGTGGCGGCCATAACGGACGCATGCCTCACCAGCCCGCCCAGCCGGCCGGAGCGGAGAGGCGACCGCCGCCCCCCCTTTCAAGCGACCCGAAAGCTGAGCTGCGCCCCCAGCTCCACAAACCCCAGCGCCTCCCCGACGCGCCGGGAAGCGCGAAGCCGCGCGCGCCACTGCGGCAGCAGCCCGTCGGCGAGGGCTTGGGCGACCGCCGCCGAGCCCGTCACGCGCGCCAATCGCCTCCCCCGCGCCTCTCAGGCGCCGTCAGGACGCCGATGTGGGCCGTTCGGCTCGGCCAGGCCCGGTATCCCGCCGCGGCGACCACCCGACCCTCCTCGCGTACAACGAACGCGGGCGAGGTGATCTCGTCCAGAGCAGCCTCATCAGCATCTTCACCACCCGCCATCCGCTCCAAGCGACGCAGATCCGGATGCGCGACCGGCAGTCGCTCCACCCTCGGCGTACGGCCACCCACCGCCCGGAAGTCCCCCCCGGGACACGTACGCCCACGTCGCCGGCCCGAGCATCCCGGCCACCGGAAGGGCCTCCGGACCGCCACTCCGTCCACGACGGCCCCCGCCGGCAGCCTCCCCAACGAGCCCCGAACGGTCGCCGCGGCACCCTCACTCGGCACGGTCACGATCGCCGAGCCGCCCACGGGCCACCGCCCCGACCCAGCCTGCCGGGCACAGTCCGGACCGCGGGGAGACCACGACATCCACCCCGCCCGGCGGATCGAACGACACCGGCACCCCGGCCAGGTACTCCCAGAGCTCACGGGCCCGGTCCGGCAACGGATCCATCGGCATGGCCCCGATCCTGCCAGTCCGAGCAGGACGCCGGCCGGCGAACCGATCACACGAACCGACCGGCCGTACCGACGAATTCGGTGTGCGAGCACGTGAGGAAGGAAGGAGGGCCACGCACCGGCGATTGGCCGTGTCCGACGGCCCCCGCACGCCTTACCGTCCTGCCATGCGAATCCGAATCGTCGACGCGTTCACAGACCGCCCCTTCGCCGGCAACCCGGCCGGCGTCATGCTCTTCGACGGCCCCTTCCCCGATGACGACCGGCTCCAGGCAGTCGCCGCCGAGGTCAACCTCTCCGAGACGGCGTTCGCCCGGCCGCTGGACGGCACGGGGGACGACGGGGAGGCCGACTGGGCGCTGCGCTGGTTCACCCCGTCGACCGAGGTGGACATGTGCGGCCACGCCACCCTGGCCACGGCACACGTCCTGAGCACCACCGGTGTCGCGACCGGGACCGTGCGGTTCGCCACCCGCTGTGGTGTGCTCACCACGACCGCGCACGACGACGGGTCCCTGACGCTGGACTTTCCGACGTCCTCGCTCACTCCGCTGGCCGCCCCCGAAGGGCTGGCCGAGGCACTCGGCGCCGTCCCGCTGAGCGTGCACGACACCAGCGGCCACATCGGCGACCTGCTCGTCGAACTGTCCGACGAGCGGACCGTGCACGCCCTGACCCCCGACTGGCACGCGCTGGCGGGCCGGTCCCGCCGGGGGATCATCGTCACCGCGCCGGCCTCGGACCCCTCCCTCGGCTACGACTTCGTCTCCCGCGGCTTCTTCCCCAACGTGGGCATCGACGAGGACCCGGTCACCGGCAGCGCGCACACCGCGCTGGCCCCCTTCTGGGCGGAGCGCCTCGGCCGCACCGAGCTGACGGGCCTTCAGGGCGGCGCCCGGCGGGGACGCGTCCGTACCACGCTGCACGGCGACCGCACCTTGCTGACGGGACATGCCGTGACCGTGATCGACGGCGAGTTCCTCGTCTAGGCGGTGTCTGACGGCTCTTGGCCGGGATGGTGGACCTGTTGCCGTTCCGGGCAGGAGCGGACACGGTGCGTCACCACGAACTGACCAACGCTCAAGGGGAACGTCGGGAACGTATCGCCCGGCTGCCGCCCTCAGTCGGGAAGCCGGGTGGGCAGTGCGCTCAGCCACGCGATCTCCGACACCCATGTCGCTGTGTCCCCCGTTCCTCCGTCAAGGAGCTTGGCATCAGCAACCGGCTGACAGCAGGACGCGCTCCGGCCGGGCCCCACTCCGGTCCGGCAGGTGCCGGATCCGTCCAGTGAACGCTCGCGGCCCCCGGACAAGCGGCAGTTGACGTTAGAGTGGGAGCCCGTGATCGGCGAAACGCACTTCACCATCGACCATCCGGCCGTCGCGAGCATGGTCGTCCCGCTCGAGGCCGGGGCCGATGTCTCCGCCCACAACCACCCGCAGCACCAGCTGACCTGGGCGCCCACCGGTCTGCTCACCATGGGGGTGGGCAACTTCCGCTGGGTGGTGCAGCGTTCGCGCGCACTGTGGATCCCCGGGGGCGTGGATCACGCGGTTTTCCCGAACTCGTCCGTGGCGATGGTCTCGCTGTACTTCGAACCGGACGACTGCCCGCTGCGCTGGGACGCCCCGACCGTCATCGACGCCACCGGGCTCGTCGGGCCGCTGCTGAGCCACCTCGTGACCATCGGCGCCGACGCCGAGGAGCATCGCGCCCGGGTCACCGCCGTGCTGTGGGACCTGATGAAGCCGGTGTCGGTCGCAACGTTCCCGACGATCCTGCCCACCGACCCGCCGGCCCTGCGCGTCGCGCTCGCCATCAAGCGGGACCCCGCCGACCCCCGGGACCTGGAAGCCTGGGGCCGGGAGGTCGGGGCGTCTCCGCGCACCCTCTCGCGCCGCTTCCGCGCCGAGACGGGTGTGAGCTTCGCGAGCTGGCGTACGTACGAGCGGCTGAACGCGGCGCTGCCCATGCTCGGCATGGGGCAGCCGATCTCGCGGGTCGCCCGCGCCGTCGGCTACGGCACCGCGAGCGCCTTCATCACCGCGTTCCGGCGCGAGATCGGCACCACTCCCGCCGCGTACTTCGGCGGGAGCGGCGCACCGTCCCGGTTCACGCGGACACCGGACGCTCCTCCTCCTGGCGGCGACTGACCCGGCCGCGGTCGATCGCGAAGGCGATCCCCGCGATGACCACGGAGCCCACGCCGATCCAGGTGCCCAGCGTGGCCAGGGAGTTCAGCCCGTCGATCGACGCGTTGTCGGCGACCCGGACCAGGGTGGGCACCAGGTCGTGGAACCGCGATGGCACCGCCTCGACCACTTGGTGCCCCGCGCCGGATCCGACCTGGTCGACGAACTCCCGCTTCAGGTCATGCGGCACCGCGTCGCTCCCGGCGACCGTCGCGAGCCCGGACTCCGCCTTGTCCTGTGCGGCATGGCTGAACATCGCGCCGAGTCCGGCGATGCCCATGGCCATGCCGACCTGCCGCAGCGTGGCGAAGGTCGCGGAGGACATGCCCGCGTTCTCCTGCGAGGCGAAGGTCAGCGACGCCGCCTGGTTGACCGCGGTCAGGGCGCCGATGCCGAGACCGCCGATGATCATGCCGGGCAGGAAGTGGGTCCAGCCGTCGCCGTGATCGTAGTTGCCCAGCAGGAACATGCCCACGGTCACCAGCGCCATGGTGCCCGTCAGCCCGACCCCGATCGGCACCCGCTTGGCGACGATCGGGGTCAGGGCCGCGGCGACCATCGCACAGGCGCTGATCGGCAGCAACCTGAGGCCCATCTGCAGCGGCGTGTAGCCGAGCGCGCCCATCAGGAACAGCGACAGGTACGTGGCCGCGGCCATCAGGGTGGCCATGTGCGCGACGGACACGACCGCGGTGCCGGCGAACCCGGGCTTCTTCGCCATCGAGATGTCGAGCAGCGGGTGCTTGGCCCGGGTCTGCCAGTACAGGAAGGCGATCACCAGGACGGCGCCGGTGACGAGGAGGGCTATGACCGTCCCCGACGTCCAGCCCAGCGCGTTGCTCCGGGTCAGCGCGAACACGGCCGAGACCAGGCCGCCGGTGAGCAGCAGCGAGCCGAGCCAGTCCGCGCGGCTGCCCGGCGTGCTCGTGGTGGCAGGCATCTTCAGCACGGCCAGCAAGGTGACGGCGATACCGATCGGCACGTTGACGGTGAAGATCGAGCGCCAGCCGAACTGGGTGACCAGCACGCCGCCGATGACCGGTCCGAGGACGGTCGCGCCCGCCATCACCGCCCCGTAGACGCCGATCGCCTTCGCCCGCTCCCCGGCCTCGGGAAACGCGGCGGCCAGCAGCGGCAGCGCGGTGGCGAACAGCATCGCCGCACCGATGCCCTGCACCACGCGCAGAACGTCGAGTGCCACGATGCCGCCCGCCAGCGTCAACGCCAGCGAAGCGGCGGTGAACACGATCATGCCGACGACGAAGAGGAGCTTGCGGCCGAACCGGTCGCCGAGCGTGCCGAAGGTCAGCATGAGGCCGGCCAGCGGGATCGAGTAGGCGTCGACGATCCACTGGAGCCCGTCGATGGAGGCGTTGAATTCCGAGCGGATGTCGGCGAGGGCGGCGGAGACGACCATCGCGTCGAGCATCAGCATGAAGATCGCGACGCAGACCATGAACAACACGAGTCCGGGCCGGCGCTGTGCGACATCGCCCGGCGTGTGCCCACGCGTGGTCGTCGCAGTCGTGGACATGGAAACTCCCTGGACTCAGGCGTGGATGTCGGCTGCGGAGAAGCCACCCGCGGATGTCGGTCGGGTGCCTCACCGATCACGCTAAACGCCCGACGGGCCGCCTAGGGATGGCGTTTGAGGACGGCCGATTTCGCGTAACGGACAACTTCCGGCTGTTCCGCCGGATCGATGTCGCGTAGCGGACACACACGCCTGTCCGTACCGGTCGCGGAAGCCGTGAGGGGATGTCAGAAGGCGCTGAGCGCCTCGGCTCAGCGCACAGCGCTGGTGACCGGCGCCTCGACGGGCATCGGCCGGGCGACCGCGCGACTCCCGGTCCGATTCCTCGTCCGGCCGGATCCCTCGGCGGCCGGAATTCTCGTCCGCCGTGCTCCACGCTCAAACGGACCCGCCCCTGCGCAACCCGCCGACGGCCGCTCACGCCGTCGGCAGCCACCCCACCTTCCCCGCGAGCAGCGCGTACCCCACGAACGCCACGATGTCGATCAGCGCGTGCGCCGCCACCAACGGCCCGACCCGCCCCCACCGCCGGTAGAGGAGGACGAAGAGGACGCCCATCGCCATGTTCCCGACGAACCCGCCGATGCCCTGGTACAGGTGGTACGACCCGCGCAGCACCGCGCTCGCGGCCAGTGCCGCCGCGGGCCCCCAGCCGGTCTGCCCCAGCCGGCGCAGCAGGTAGCCGACGACCACGACCTCCTCCAGCACCGCGTTCTGCACGGCCGAGGCGATCAGCACCGGGAACTTCCACCACACATCGGGCAGCGACTCGGGGACCACTGTCAGGTTGGAGCCGGCGGCCCGCGCCCCCAGGTAGAGCAGCAGCCCGGTGCCGCCCACCACCGCGGCGACGGCGGCACCGCGCGCCAGGTCGGAGCCCGGACGGCGGCGGTCGAAGCCGATCGAGCGCAGCCCGGCGCCCTCGCGGGTCAGCAGGTGGGCGACGAGGAGGACGGGGACCAGCGAGGTCGCGATGCCGAAGAGCTGCCACGCCAGGTCGAGCCAGGGCCGGCCGGGCGCGTGGGAGGTGTTGAGCCGGGCCGCCTGGTCCTTGAGCCCGCCCGGGCGGGTGAGCGCGCCGATGAAACTGATCAGCGCCGAGACCCCGCTGGCGCCCAGGGAGAGGGCCAGTACCAGTACGGTCTCGGTGCGCAGCGTGCGCCGCGCCGGCACGGGCGCGGCGCCCGGCCCCGCCGGGGCGCCCGGACGCTCCTCCGCGTCACGAGCGTCACGCGGATCACGCGGATCACGCGGATCACCCGAGTCACGCGGATCACCCGGGTCATGGGCGCCACGGGCATCACGCCCCTCACGGGCGCCCTGTCGCGTCGCTTTGTTCACTCGTGGTCCACTCCTGCCTGCGCCCCTCGCCGCGCCGCCCGCGCGGCGTCGCGCACGGCCGGGCACGGGTGTCCCTCCGCGACGGTGCCCGTCGCGTCGTCCCAGCTTGCCCGACGGCCGCCCGCCCGGACGACAGCGGGGTGCGGCGGCCGGCGGCCCGTCGCGCACGGGCCGTCAGCCCGCGGCCCCCACCGGCCAGGTGTGCACCGGCTCCCCGGTCGCCATCAGCTCGCAGTAGCGCCGCGTGGTGGCGGCCAGCGCCGCGTGCCGGTCCAGGCCCCGGTCGCGTGCCGCGTGGTAGGTGGCGGCCTGCCAGGACGCCCCGTTGGTACGCAGCCGGCAGCGGCCCTCGATGACGCCGAGGTAGCGGTCGCGGTCGGCGGGTTCGACGCCCCAGGCGTCGAGGCCGGCGGCGGCCAGCGGCAGCAGCTCCTCGCGGACCAGCCGGACGGCGGGCACCTGGACCACGCCCCCGTTGCGCCCCTTGGGCCAGCGCAGCACCGCGTCGATGCCGTGTCGGCAGGCGGCGTCGAAGTTGTCGGCCGCGGCGGCGAACGGCAGCCGCGTCCACACCGGGCGGGGCTCCTCCGCGAGGGCCCGCACCAGCCCGTAGTAAAAGGCGGTGTTGGCGAGCACGTCGGTGACCGTGGGACCGGCGGGCAGCACGCGGTTCTCCACCCGCAGGTGCGGGACGCCGTCGGCGATCCCGTACACGGGCCGGTTCCAGCGGTAGACGGTGCCGTTGTGCAGGACGAGTTCCTCCAGCCGCGGCACCCCGCCCGCGTCCAGTACCCGCAGGGGGTCCTCGTCGCCGCTGATGGGCAGCAGCGGGGGGAAGAAGCGCAGGTTCTCCTCGAAGAGCTCGTACGCGGAACCGATCCACCGCTCGCCGAACCAGGTGCGCGGGCGTACGCCCTGCGCCTGGAGCTCGGGCGGGCGGGTATCGGTCGACTGGACGAACAGCGGCGGGCGGCTCTCGCGCCACAGTTCACGGCCGAAGAGGAAAGGGGAGTTGGCGCCCACGGCGATCTGGGCGGCGGCCACCGCCTGGGCCGCGTTCCAGACGGCGGCGAACCGGCCCGGGGTGACCTGGAGATGCAATTGCACCGAGGTACAGGCGGCCTCCGGGCAGATGGACCGCGCGGTGCAGGTCAGCCGTTCGACGCCGTCGATGTCGATGCTGACGTCCTCCCCGCGGGCCGCCATCACCTGCTCGTTGAGCAGTGCGTAGCGGTCGGCGGCGGAGAAGTTGTCCGGGACGAGGTCCTCCTGGCCGAGCGTCGGCAGAATGCCGATCATCACTATTCCGGAGCCCACTTCCCGGGCTTTCCGGTCGGCATAGGAGAGCCCGGTGCGGAGCTCCTCGGCGAGCTGGTCGAGAACTCGTCCCGACAACCGGTGCGGGACGATGTTCACTTCCAGGTTGAATTGCCCGAGTTCCGTCTGGAAATCACGGCTCGCGATACGCTCCAGCACCTTGGCATTCATCATGCTCGGCATACCGTCGGGGCCCGCCAGATTCAACTCGATCTCCAGCCCCATAAGGTTCCGGGGCCGGTCGAAACGCTTCTCCTCCAGTAACCTCCCCAGCCCTTCCAGGCACTGCCGGAGCTTGTCCCGGTGGCGCTGGCGGTCGTCCAGGCCGAACTCCACGGCGGCGACCTTCTCACCCATGGACGCGTCCTCCTCCAGCGGTCGCCCTCGGCGCCGGCCCGTTCCCGGCACGGTCGATGATGCCCAGACGAAGCGATCGAAACGCCTCACCCCGTGCCCGTATAACCGGTAGGCTGGCAGCCAAGCGCACTCCGGCACATTCCGATGGCATGACGGCAGCTCATGGCATGTCGCATTGCGCTGGTGATAAACACCGACGAGTTTCGGCCGACCGTTCCCGGGAAAGAAACCGAGGTCAGGCCTGCGCGATCGGGAACGAAAACACCGAAAACGACCCCGCAGGCGGCCCTGATTTCCCCTTGCCGGAAATACCGGCGACAGCTAGCCGAAACATCCTGTGAACATGTGTCGTATAAACTCGGAGTGAGGCAGAGAGTAGGCGCCCCGGCAGTCGGTCCCGGCCCCCCTCTGACCCCGCACACCGACAGCGTCGTCACCTGCCAGCACCTGCGTGTCTCCGAAGTGAGAGGCGACCCATCATGCCGCTGCACATCCCCCCTGCCCCCGCGCCTGCCCTCCGTAGCGTCCGCACCGCCCTCGGCTCCCCCACCGCCGTCCGGGAGACCCGCACCCCGTCCCTGAAGGCCGCGCAGGGAGCGCTCGACTGCGAACTCCCGCTCCCCGTCCACGTTCTGGAGCAGCACCCCCCGGCCGGCGGCGCCCCCCGCACCCGGCTCACCGGCTGGCGCTTCCTGATCAAGGAGGACGGGCGCGCCATCGCCGCGGGCGAGGCCCGGCCGACCCCCGACGGCTGGGCGTTCTCGCACTTCTTCGAGGGACCGTACGTCGTCTCCACCGAACTCGCGCTGCGCCAGGCGGAGTCGCTCCCCACGCCCTACCAGCCGCGGCTGCTGACCGTACCCGGCCTCTACATGCTCACCCTCTGGCTGCACGGTGACATCACGGCCGACGCCGAGTCCGGCCTGCCCGCCCCCGGCGACCTCCTGGTGCCGCTCGCCCCCGCGCCGCCCGGCATCGCCGCCCACCGGCCGCACCGCTTCGCCGACCTGCTGCCGGTGCTCACCCTCCGGCTGGCCCCGGCACCGATGCTGAAGACCGCGTGACGCGTCCCGGCGGCGCCCCGCGACCCCTGCGGTCGCGGGGCGCCGCGCCGTTGGGACGCCGCCTCGGGAACACCCCGTCACCCACACGGCTCATTCCGCGGAGGTCGACCCGAACCGATCGAAGGGGCAGACTTGTTGACAGCAACCGTCCGCATGGGTGACGCGTCTTCTCTCACAGCGGACCGCTGCAACGAAATCCCTGCGGAATCACGCCCGTAGGGCAACACTGGGAACGACAGACCACATCGTCACGGGGGGCGGCATGACCACCGCATCGAGCCGCAGCACAGCGACAGCAGCAGAGACATCCCAGCGAAAGAACCCTCCCATGTGCCAGCACCAGCCCGCGTGCCCGTCAGCCGATTCCGCCGACCGGGAAGCCGCCCACCTCGTGGCGCACTTCCCGCAGCAGGGCTGGAGCCTGCTGTGCAACGGCGTCCTCTGCTTCGAGGACACCGGCGAACTGCTGCCGGACGGGCAGATCATCGCCCCGCACCGGCCGCTCGGCGCCGAGCATGTGGTGACGGCGGCCTGACGGCCCGCCGACGCCCGCGCACGGCTCGCCACCGCACGACACGGCGAAGCACGACAGAACACGACAGGACACGACGAAAGGGCCGGCCCGGCGTTCCCGCCGGGCCGGCCCTCCGCGTATGCCGGGCGGCTCAGCCCTCGTACTCGTCCAGCGGCGGGCAGGAGCAGACGAGGTTGCGGTCACCGAACGCGCCGTCGACCCGGCGCACCGGCGGCCAGTACTTGTCGGCCGCGGACACGCCGCCCGGGAAGACCGCCTCCTGACGGCTGTACGGGTGCTCCCAGTCGCCGGCGACGGACGCGGCGGTGTGCGGGGCGTTGCGCAGCGGGTTGTCGGTGGCGTCCCACTCGCCGGCGCCGACCTTCTCGATCTCCGCGCGGATCGCGATCATCGCCTCGCAGAACCGGTCGAGTTCGCCGAGATCCTCGCTCTCGGTCGGCTCGATCATCAGCGTGCCGGCCACCGGGAACGACATGGTCGGCGCGTGGAAGCCGTAGTCGATCAGGCGCTTGGCGACGTCGTCGACGGTGACGCCGGTCGCCTTGGTGAGCGGCCGGAGGTCCACGATGCACTCGTGGGCGACGAGGCCGTTGGGGCCGGTGTAGAGCACCGGGTAGTGCGGCTCCAGGCGCTTGGCGATGTAGTTGGCGCTCAGCACCGCGACCTGCGTCGCGGCCTTGAGGCCCGCGCCGCCCATCAGCCGGACGTACGCCCAGGAGATCGGCAGGATGCCCGCCGAGCCCCACGGCGCCGCCGAGATCGGCCCGACGCCCGTCTCCGGGCCCGCGGCGGGCTGGAGCGGGTGGTTGGGCAGGTACGGCGCGAGGTGGCCGCGGACGGCGACGGGGCCGACGCCCGGACCGCCGCCCCCGTGCGGGATGCAGAAGGTCTTGTGCAGGTTCAGGTGCGAGACGTCGCCCCCGAACTCGCCCGGCTTCGCCACTCCCACCAGCGCGTTGAGGTTCGCGCCGTCCACGTACACCTGGCCGCCGGCCTCGTGGACGAGGGCGCAGATCTCGCTGATGTGCTCCTCGAACACCCCGTGCGTGGAGGGGTAGGTGACCATGAGGACGGCCAGTTCGTCGCGGTGCTTCTCGATCTTGGCGCGCAGGTCGTCGGCGTCGACCTCGCCGTCCTCGCCCGTCTTCACCACGACGACGCGCATGCCGGCCATCACGGCGCTGGCCGCGTTGGTGCCGTGCGCGGAGGACGGGATGAGGCAGACGGTCCGCTGCTCGTCGCCGTTGGCGCGGTGGTAGGCGCGGACGGCCAGCAGCCCGGCCAGCTCGCCCTGCGAACCGGCGTTCGGCTGGAGCGAGACCTTGTCGTAGCCGGTGACCTCGGCCAGCCGTTCCTCCAGCTCGCGGATGAGCGTGAGATAGCCCTCGGCCTGGTCCGCCGGGGCGAACGGGTGCAGCGCGCCGAACTCCGGCCAGGTGACCGGCTCCATCTCGGTCGTCGCGTTGAGCTTCATGGTGCACGAGCCGAGCGGGATCATGCCCCGGTCCAGCGCGTAGTCCCGGTCGGCGAGGCGGCGCAGGTAGCGCAGCATCGCGGTCTCGGAGCGGTGCTGGTGGAAGACCGGGTGGGTGAGGAAGTCGGAGCCGCGCAGCAGCTCCTCGGGGAGCGCGTCGGCGGTGGCCGCGTCCAGCGCCTCGACGTCGGCGTCCACCCCGAACGCGGCCCAGACGGCGGCCAGGTGCTCACGGGTGGTGGTCTCGTCGCAGGCGATGCCGACGGTGTCGGCGTCCGTCCGGCGCAGGTTGACGCCCCGCTCCAGGGCCGCGGCGACGACCTCGTCCGCCCGGCCCGGCACCCGCGCGGTGACGGTGTCGAAGTACGCGCCGTGCACGACCTCGACACCGCCGGCCCGCAGCCCCTCGGCGAGCAGCGTGGCGTAGCGGTGGGCGCGGCGGGCGATCGCCGTCAGACCGTCGGGGCCGTGGTAGACGGCGTACATGCCGGCCATGACCGCCAGCAGCACCTGCGCGGTGCAGATGTTGCTGGTGGCCTTCTCGCGACGAATGTGCTGCTCGCGGGTCTGGAGGGCCAGGCGGTACGCCTTGTCGCCGTCCGCGTCGACGGAGACGCCGACGAGGCGTCCAGGCAAGCTGCGCGCGAACTGCTCGCGAACGGCCATGTAGCCGGCGTGCGGCCCGCCGAAGCCCATCGGGACGCCGAACCGCTGGCTGGTGCCGACGGCGATGTCGGCGCCGAGCTCCCCGGGCGGGGTGAGCAGCGTCAGCGCGAGCAGATCGGCGGCCACGGTCACGACGGCGCCCAGCTCGTGCGCCCGCTCGATGACCGGCCGGAGGTCGCGGACGGCACCGGAGGCCCCCGGGTACTGGAGCAGCACGCCGAAGACACCGCGCTCGGCGATCTCGTCCGGAATGCCGGCCGAGAGGTCGGCGACGACGACCTCGACGCCGGTGGGCTCGGCACGGGTCTCGATGACGGCGACCGTCTGCGGCAGGGCGTCGGCGTCCACGAGGAAGACGCCGTTCTTGACCTTGCCGACCCGCCGGGAGAGCGCCATCGCCTCGGCGGCGGCGGTGCCCTCGTCGAGCAGGGAGGCGCCGGAGGTGGGCAGCCCGGTGAGGTCGGCGACGACGGTCTGGAAGTTGAGCAGGGCCTCCAGGCGGCCCTGGGAGATCTCCGGCTGGTACGGGGTGTAGGCCGTGTACCAGGCGGGGTTCTCCATGACGTTGCGGAGGATCACGGGCGGGGTGAACGTGCCGTGGTAGCCAAGCCCGATCATGGGCACGAGCACCTGGTTGCGGTCCGCGAGACCGCGCAGCTCGGCGATCACCTCGGCCTCGCCGCGCGGCTCCGGCAGCCGGAGCGCCTCGGCGCTCTTGATCACGTCCGGCACGGCGGCGGCGGTGAGTTCGTCCAGCGAGCCGAAGCCGACGTGGGCGAGCATCTTCGCCTGCGCCTCGCTGTCGGGCCCTATGTGGCGGCCGGCGAAGGGAGTGCCGTGCTCCAGGTCGGAGAGGGCGATGCGGTGGGCGGTCATCTGCGGGGGCCTCCTGGTCATTGCGACCTGCGAGGGGTACCACGGCGCGGGTACCCGGACGGCCTCCCCCTCTGTCATCTCGACCTGAGAGCTTCACCGGATCCCGTGACGCGACCCGGCTTTCACCGTCGGTGAGGAGGGGCTCGGCATGGTGCCCGGTCCGGTGCCCGCCCTGCTTTCCAGAGTGACCTCGTCCGCGCGGTACGTGTGCCTGAGAGATTCCGGGGAGGATTTGCTCCTTCGGCGCCACCGTCGGACCCGTCAAGCCAATGCCTGTCCAGGTCCCCGGAGGACTCTCCCGCGCGGGGTCCACAGCCGATAGCCAGCCTACCAGCGGCGATGCCGACGCCGGAGCTCCCCGGCCGGTGCTTCTCCGCCGCCTCCCCCATTACTCCCGCTTGGTGGCTTTTCTTGCGCCCCGAGTGTTTTCCCGGCTTTGCCGACGGCCTCCCGGGGAAACCAGGAATTACAGAGGGGCGAAAGTGACTCCCGGGAGGACGGATGCAGTCGGATATCGATCCTCGGACGTTGATCGGCCGCAAGGCCTACGACCGTGACGGCTCGAAGATCGGCACGGTGGACGAGGTCTATCTCGACGACGCCACCGGCGTACCCGAGTGGGCGGCCGTGCGCACCGGGCTGTTCGGCCGCGACGCGTTCGTCCCCCTGGAGCCGAGCGAGGTCGTGGACGACGCGCTGCGCATCCCCTACGACCGGACGCTCATCAAGACCGCGCCCGACCTGGGCGTCGGCCGCCATCTCTCCCCCGAGCAGGAGCTCCGCCTCTACCACCACTACCGCATGGCCCTACCGGGCCCGGACGCGCGCGAAACGCGCGGGAGCGACCCCCGGGAATCGGCGGCCGACGCAGCCCGGACACCCGACCGTACGGCCGCCCCCGGCCTTCGCCCCGTGCCGAACTCCGCCGACGCGCACCAGGGCCCGGAACCGGCCCCGGAGGACGACACACACTCCGCTTCTTCGGGCCCGGTCCCCCGCAACGAGACCGGCCCCGGCCCGGCGCCCGGCCCGGAACCGGGCACCGACCGCTGAGCCGCGCCCCTGGGCACGCCGGAAGGCCGGCTCGGGCGCACGAACGCCGAAGGACCGGCACGCCGCCGGACGGGCACCACACCGCGGCTCGGGCCCCGAGCCGCCGCTGAGCCGCGCTGCTGGGCACGCCGGAAGGCCGGCTCGGGCGCACGAACTCCGGGGGACCGGCATGCCGCCGGACGGGCACACACCGCGGCACGGGCCCCGAGCCGGGATCCGAGCCGCTGCCCGGTGACCGGCTGCGCGCCGACCGGCCACTCACCCCCACCAATGGAACCGCCGAAGTTTTCCTCCCGGGGGGAGCGGGCCCGGCCTCGCGTCCACAGCCCGACCGCGCGGGACGAGCGCGCTGAGGGACGCGCGCAGCACAGCCCCCGCAGGGACCGGTGACAGGACGCGGCTGGAGCATCCCTCGCAGCGGCACGCCGCACCCCACTCCCCGGCACGCCTCCACCCCCACACGAGCTACGCCGCCGACCCGCTGAGACCGGCCTCAGGCGCGTCCCCAGGCCCCCGGTCCGCCACCGGGCCCTCCCCGTCGGCCTCCCGTGACGTCTCGCCCGGTCCGACGGCACGAGGCCCCGCCCAGGCCGCCGCTCGACCCCGAGAGCCCGCCCCCGGTTC
>NZ_JBPQTX010000031.1:0-37500 GCF_051386555.1 Streptomyces sp. URMC 126 | reverse complement strand
CCGGACGGGCTGAATAGGGCGCCCTGGGCGCGCATGTCAGCCCGTCCGGCGTTTGAGGACGAGCGGCGAAGCCGCGACAAGCGGGGTCTGGGGCGGCAGCCCCAGGAATCGGCGAAGGGGCGGGACTGGGGCAACCCCCCGCCGGGGTAACGTCCCACCGTGGCCCGCATACCCCGCCCCCTCCTCGCCCTCACCCTCACCCTCCTCTGCTGCGCAACCGCCTGCGGCGGCAACGCCAACAGCGAAGCAGCGGAAACCACCGCCCCCGGCAGCAAGCCGACACCGGTAGCCGCCGCCACGGCGAAACCGTCGCCCACGACCGCCCCGACCCTCCCCCCGGGCAAAGCGGGCGCAGCGCCCCTCTTCTCACACGGCCGCCGCGACCACGGCAAACGCGTAGCACTCACCTTCGACGCCGACATGACGTCCGATCAGGGCCCCCGCGCCAAACGCGGCGAGCACTTCGACAACCCCGCCCTCATCGCCACCCTCCGCCGACTCCACGCGCCCGCGACGATCTTCATGACGGGCCGATGGGCCGAGCAGTACCCGGACCAGGCGCGGTCGATCGGCGCGGACCCGCTCTTCGAGGTCGCCAACCACTCGTACAGCCACCACGCGTTCGCGTCCCCCTGCTACGGCCTGCCGCCGGTGAAGGGCGGGGCCCGGGCGGACGTGGAGAAGGCGTTCGCCGCGTTCCGGCGCGCCGGAGTCGAGCGGACCGTGCCCTATTTCCGCTTCCCGGGCGGGTGCCACAACCCGTCCGTGCTGAAGGAGTTGGGCCCGGCGAAGGTGACGGCCGTGCAGTGGGACGTGATAAGCGGCGACGCGTTCGCCAAGCGGCCCGGGCCGGTGGCGGACGAGGTGCTGGCGAAGGTCCGGCCCGGCTCGGTCGTGGTGATGCACTGCACGCGCAGCGCGGCACCGGCCACCGAGGCGGCGGTCCGGACGATCGTCCCCCGGCTCCGGGAACGCGGCTACGAGCTCGTCCGCGTCTCCGACCTGATCGCCGGCGGCTGACTCCGGGAGCCCCCCCCCCGGGGAGCCGGTCACCGCCGGGAGCTCAGCGCGCACGCCACCGCCGCCGCCCCCGCCGCGAACACCGCCGCGACGGCCAGCGGCAGCAGCGGCCAGCTGACCTCCCCGCTGCGCGAGCCGCTGACCAGCTCGGTGACGGCGGCGTTGGCGGGCGAGCCGCCGGGCAGCAGCACCAGGAACACGGCCAGCACGGTGGCGGGTACGGACCGGGCCGTACTGCGCAGCAGCGGCCGGTTGCAGAGGGCGCCGACGGCCGTACCGAGCAGCGCGCAGCTCGCGGCGGCCGTGAGCCCCGCGCCGACGGCCGGCCCCAGCGGCACGGCCACCCGCCGGCCCGAGGCGTGCGGATCCGACAGCAGCGCCACGACCGCGGTCCCGGCCGCCGCCAGGACGAGCGACGCGAACAGGGCGGTCAGCACCCCGGCCAGGTGGACACGCCACGGCCCGGCCGCCGCGGCGGCGCAGTCCCGGGCGGCGTCCGGTTCGTTGGTGACGCACACCCGTACCAGCCAGGCGGCCACCGGCAGCAGGAGGCCGGCGGCGAGCCCGAAGGAGTCGAGGACGGGCTCCCCGGGCCGTACCCCGATCCCGAGAAGGACGGCGTACAGCATCAGCGGCGGGAGCCAGCGGTGGGAGCGGAGCAGCAGCGCGGCCTGGTAGCGCAGCAGGGCGGTCATCGGTGCGGTTCCTCCGGGGCGGGCACGGCGGTCACCGAGCGGATGTGCCAGGGCGGTGCGGTGGTGAGCAGGGCGTGGAGCAGCGCGTCGGAGTCGGCGGCGGCGACGGTGAACCGGACGCCGCCGGGGAGCGGTTCGCGGACCGGTGCGCCGGGCAGCCGCTCGGGCGGCGGCCCGGCACCCTCCGCCTCGATCCGGACACGAGGGCCGGCCGCCGCGTCCGGCGCGACGGCGACGAGCCGTCCCGCCTCCACCCGCCGGACCGCGCGGCACGCCCCGGCCAACCGCCGTGGATCGTGGTCGACGAAGACGACGGCGCCCCCGTCGGCGACGCGGTCGAGCACGGCCCGGTCGAGGACATCGCGGGAGTCGCGGTCGAGCCCGGTCCACGCCTCGTCGAGGACGAGCAACGCGGGCGCGCCGACCAGGCCCTGAGCGACGGCGACCTTCTGGGCCGTGCCCTTGGAGAGCTCCCGCAGCGGCGTGTGGGCGTACCGGCCGGCGCCGAAGCGTTCGAGCCACTCCCCGGCGGCGCGGCCGGCCGCGCGCCGGCCGAGACCGTGGATGCGGCCGAGGCGGGTGAGGTAGCCGAGGGCGGTGAGCGGCAGCGCCGCGGGAAAGCGTTCCGGAACGTACGCGGTGCGGGGCCGGCCGGTGATCCGACCGGCGCTGGGGGCGTCGACGCCGGCCAGCAGCCGCAGCAGCGTGGACTTGCCGCTGCCGCCCTCGATCCGCAGCAGCGTGCCGCCCGGCACCTTCAGCCCGACGTCCCTGAGCACCCACCGGCCGCGCACGCCGTACCGGCGCCCGACGTCACGGAGTTCCACAGGATCCCCACCCCTCCCCGATTCCCTGATCACCATAGCGGCCCCGGGGTCGCGGCGGACGGCTGGCAGACTGGGTCCGTGACCAGCTCCGAAGCCGGCATCCCGGCCGATTCCAGCGACCCCCGCGACACCGCGCCGCAGTTCGTCCTGCCCCTGGTGGTACGGATCGAGAAGACCGCCCCGCCGGCCCGTACCGACGCCCTGGAGACGGCGGCCCGCGCGGTGCTCGTCCTGCTGTCGGACGAGCGTTCCACCGCGGAGGGCGAGTGGGCGCAGGCGGTCCGGGACTGGCAGGACGCCCGGATCCGCAAGGTCGTCCGCCGGGCCCGGGGGGCGGAGTGGCGCCGGGCCTCGGCACTGCCCGGGATCACGGTGACGGGCGAGACGGCCGAGGTACGGGTCTTCCCGCCCGTCCCGCTCGACGGCTGGCCGCCGGAGCTGGTGAAGCTCCAGGTGTCGGGCACCGACCTGGACGACCCCGCCGCCCCCGGCCCGGCCGACCCGGAACGACCGGTGCTCTGGCTGAACCCGGACCTGGAGATGTCCGCCGGCAAGGCCATGGCCCAGGCCGGCCACGGCGCCCAACTGGCCTGGTGGCGCCTGGACGACACGGCCCGCAAGGCGTGGCGCGAGGACGGCTTCCCCCTCTCCGTCCGCACCGCCGACCCCGCCCGCTGGCCGGAACTGACGACGAGCGGCCTCCCGGTCGTCCACGACGCCGGCTTCACGGAAATCGCCCCCGGGCTAACTCTTGCAGTTGAAGGCGGCGAGCGCTACTGCCCGGTTGGGCGCCTGCAACGACCGTAAAAGGTCACCTGCGCGTCTGGAGAACGAGCAGGGGGTCTGCGGCCTGATCGTTCTGCGACAGTACCGAGACCGAGCGCCGGAGTGTTGGCGCCGTTCGTGAGTGCGGACGCCAGACACTCGCAGTGTCACTGGCACCGAGCATGCGCGACCGACTGCACCGCCTTCGCCGACTCCGGCATCAAGGACGCCTGCGGCAACGCGACCGTCCTCACCGACGGCGGTTACCAGGACACCGGCGCCCGCATGCCCCACCGCCGTTAGGCCGGGCAGGACCGGCTACCCGACCGGAAGAACAGCACAACACCTCTCACCGGCGGGTCCGGGCCCGCGTCGAGCACGCCTTCGCCCGCATGAAGAACTGGAAGATCCTGCGGGACTGCCGTCTCACGGGCGACGGAGGCGCCGCCGAAAGCTGGCCACGGGGGATTCGGCGTCGACATGCCGCACTCCCGGGGCGGGGCCATGGATGGCGCGCCCAGGGGCCGAGCCCTCATGTGCCGGGTATCACACCGCACATATCGTTCTTTGTTCGCTATTCGCCGTTGAATGATCGAGGGCTGATCGACAACACCTTAGTCTTGATGGTCCCATCACGGGGCATCGAACGGGGAGGCACTGCCGTGAGCGAGGCCGGCAGCGGAAAGGTCCTGGACATCAAGGCGGAGGACCTGAAGTCCTCAGCGCCGACGTTCAGTGAACAGAGTGGAAAGCTTCGCGAGGCTCTGACCACTTTGACCACCACACTGGACGGCCTCGGGGCCCCGTGGGGTGAGGACGAACAGGGCAAGCAATTCGCGAAGGGTTACACGCCGGCGCGCAAGAAGATAGAGAACGCCACGAAAATCCTCATCGACGGACTCGCCAGCATTCACGAGGCGATGGCGGACATGTCCGACGGACACGTCGACAACGACAAGCTGATCGGCTCGATGTTCAGCAAGAAGGGCGTCAAGGGCGGCGGGCGGCAGGACGCGGGCAAGTCCGGCGAATGAGTCTCAAGCACAAGGTCCAAAGCTTCCTCGTCCACCACATGGGCCTGTACTGGCCAGACGGGGACGCGGCGAAGCTGCGTAAGGCCGCGAAGGCGTGGCGGGCGTTCGCGGAGAGTGTCGACGACATCCGCGGCCCGGTCAACAACACGGCCGGCGCCCTCATCCATGACAACAAGGGTGAGGCGATCGAGGCGTTCGAGACCTTCTGGGGTCGCTACGCCAAGGGCAAGGACGCCGGATGGCTCAGTGACGTCTCCGATGCCGCCAAGGAGATGGCGAAGGCGTGCGACAAGATGGCCGCCGCGATCGACCACGCGATGGAAGAGCTGTGGGAGAAGATCTCCGTCGACCTGGCGGTGCTGGCGACGGGCGTCGCCCTGGCGATAGCCACCGGAGGTGCCCTGTCGGGCGCGGCCGCTGCGGCCGCCGAGGCGATCATCGCCGGCGGCGCGTCCGTGGGGATCGCGGTGACCACGACGGTGGCCGAGATCGCCGGGTTCACGTTGGCCGCGGCCGCGTTCGGCGGGCTGGAAGCGGTGACCGTGGACCTCGCGGTGGCCCAGCCGATGAAGATCTCCCTGGGCCTGCAGAAGGACTTCGACTGGGGCGAGGCCGACACGTCCGTCAAGGACGGCATGCTCTTCGGCGGCGCGTTCGGCGGTGCCGGAAGCTTCGCGAAGAACGCGGCCGAGGCGGGAGGCGTCCGCAACCTGCTCAACGGCGTCCGACCCGGCCTGGCGGAGGAGTTCGGTGCGGCGGCCCGCCTCCCCTCGCAGATCAAGTGTGAACTCGACCCCATCGACGTCGCCACCGGCGCGATGCTGCTGCCGCAGACCGACGTCACCTTGCCGGGCGCCCTGCCGCTCGTCGTCGAGCGCACGCACGTGTCGTCGTACCGGGCCGGCAACTGGTTCGGCCCGACCTGGGCCTCCACGCTCGACGAGCGCGTCCAGCTGGACCCCGAGGGCGTGGTCTTCGCGGCCGCCGACGGCATGCGGCTCGTCTATCCGATTCCCGTACCCGGCGAGCCGGTCCTGCCGGTCAAGGGCCCGCGGTGGCCCTTGGAGTGGGACGGCACGCCGGACGGCATGATGACCGTCACCGAGCCGTACAGCGGCGTCGTCCGCACCTTCGCCCACCCCGCGCCCTGCGCGGTCCCGGGCGCGGCCCAGCTGCCGCTGGAGAGCGTGCAGGACCGCAACGGGATGCGCGTCGACATTGAGCGCACCCTGAGCGGCACCCCGACCGCCATCCGGCACTCGGGCGGCTACTACGTGGCGGTCGACACCGACGGCCCGCGCGTCACCGCCCTGCGGCTGCTCGACCAGGCACCGTCGCAGTACGAGCCCCAGCAGACGCCCGGCGGCGGCACGCTCCTGGTCCGCTACGGCTACGACGACGCGGGCAACCTCACCGAGGTCGTCAACTCCAGCGGCAAGCCGCTGCGGTTCACGTACGACGCCGAGGGCCGCGTCACCTCGTGGACCGACCGCAACGGCACGTCGTACGGCTACGTCTACGACGAGCGCGGGCGCGTCGTGCGCACGGAGGGCAGCGACGGCTTCCTTTCGGGAACGCTGGAGTACGGGGACGGATCGCGGACGACGACGGTCACCAGTTCGCTGGGCCGGCAGAGCTTCTATCGCTGGGACGCCGACGGCCATGTCGTCGAGGAAGTCGACCCGTTGGGGCACACCACGCACACTGAGTGGGATTCCCGGGGCGAAAATATCCTCTCCCGCACCGACCCGCTCGGTCGTACGACCCGCTACGCCTACGACGAGACAGGCAACCTGGCCGAGATCACCCTGCCTGACGGAAGCACCGTCCTGGCGTCTCACGATGGTCTCCGCCGACCGATCGAGGTCACGGGTGCAGGCGGGGCCACCTGGCGCCACGCGTACGACGAGAGGGGAAACCTCCTCACCACGACCGATCCGACCGGCGCCGAAACGCACTATGCGTACGACGCCTCCGGAGGGCTCGTCTCCGTCACTGACGCGTTGGGCCACACCCGCCGAATCACCTGCGATGCCGCCGGTCTGCCCTTGACCGTTACGGACCCCCTCGGCAACGTCATGACGATCCGCCGCGACGCCTTCGGCCGGATAGCCGAGGCCGTCGACTCCCTGGGCCAGACGACGCGTATGGAGTGGACGACCGAGGGCAAGCCACGCAGTCGCGTCTTCCCCGATGGCAGGCGCGAGACCTGGACCTGGGACGGCGAGGGCAACCTCCTCACCCACACCGACCCGGCGGGTAACACCACCGAGCACGCCTACGGCCCCTTCGACCTGCCCACGTCTCGGACCGGATCCGACGGTGCGACGTATGACTTCGCCTACGACACCGAACTGCGTCTCGTGAGCGTGACCAACCCACAAGCATTCAGCTGGTCGTACGAGTACGACGAAGCCGGTCGTCTGACCGCTGAGACCGACTTCAGCGGCCGCCGCCTCACCTATGTCCACGACGCGGCGGGGCAACTGGAATCCCGCACCAACGGCGCGGGCGAGACGGTCCGCTTCAGCAGGGATGTGCTCGGCCGCACCATCGAGCAGAGCGCGGGGTCACAGCAGAGCGTCACCACCTGGGCGTACGACGGGTCGGGCCGGCTGGCCCGAACGGCCGACAGGGAAGCCGAGGTCGTCTTCGAGCGCGACGCGCTGGGCCGCGTGGTGTCGGAGGCCGTCAACGGCCGGGCGTTCCTCTACGCGTATGACCTCTTGGGGCGCCGCACTCAGCGCACCACGCCGTCGGGCCTGCGGACGGAGTGGACGTACGACGCGGCGGGACGTGCGACCGAGCTGCGCAGCGAGGCCGGTTCCCTGACCTTCGTCTACGACGCGGTGGGCCGTGAGACGGAACGCCATCTGGGTGAGGGGGTGACCCTCACCCAGACTTGGGACTCGGCGGACCGCCTGACCGCGCAGAGCGTCACCGGCCACCACCCGGAGGCCGACCGCCTCCTCCAGCACCGCTCCTACGCGTACCGGGAGGACGGTCACCTTGCCGAGATCCGTGAACTGACGTCGGGCACCCGTCGCTTCGACCTGGACACTGCGGGCCGTGTCACCGGCGTACGGGCCCACGGCTGGACGGAGACCTACGCCTATGACACGGCGGGCAACCTCACTCATGCCTCCGCCCCCGCCCATGGCGCGCCGGGCAAGCGGGGTTTCGAGGCCGGCGTGGTCCGTAAGGCCGGCCGCACGACGTACGAGCACGACGCTCAAGGCCGGCTGGTACGCAAGACCCGCAAGCTCCTCAGCGGCCAGTCCCGCACGTGGACGTACTGCTGGGACGCGGAGGACCGTCTGACGTCTGTGGTCACGCCGGACGGCGAGCAGTGGCGGTACGCGTACGACCCGCTCGGCCGCCGCGTGTCCAAGCACCGCATGTCGGACGACGGCTCGCCGGCGGAAGCGGTCACGTTCGCATGGGAGGGCACGCGCCTCGCCGAGCAGACGGCTGCGGACGGCCGGACCACCACGTGGGACTACGCCCCGGGCACGTATCGGCCCCTGGCCCAGACCGATCACCAAGCGGTGGTCACCTGTGCCGCGGAGAAGTCTCTGATCTCTCACTTCTCCGGGAATTCCGAGGGTGATGGAGGCACGCGTTTTCACGCGGTCGTCACGGACCTGATCGGGACGCCGACGGAGCTGGTGACGCCGGACGGCGAGCTGGTCTGGCAGCGCCGCACCGGTCTGTGGGGCACCCTTCTTCCCGCTCCGCCGGATTCCGGTACCGAGTGTCCCTTGCGTTTCCCCGGCCAGTACTACGACGCCGAAACCGGCCTGCACTACAACTATTTCCGTCACTACGACCCGGAGACGGGGTGCTATCTGACCCATGACCCTCTGGGCCTCGATCCCGCTCCCAACCCGAAGGCGTACGTAGACAATCCCTTCGCTTGGGTGGACCCCCTCGGTCTCACGCCCTGCACCCCTGGATACCGTGCACAGTCGGAACATCCGGACAGTCAACGACTGTCGGTCGACTCAAACGGGAACGTCAGCCTCAAGGGGGACGGACAGCTGTACGTCAACCTGAGTGGCGACATATCGCACTCGCTCACGTTCCGCGGCGGTACGGGCGAGGTGATTGCCTTCGATCTCCCGGAGTCGTACGTTCAGAAGATCCGGGACTCAGCAGTTCGGCAGCGTCAGCCCAAGGACCTCAAGCACCTCAGCGCGAAAGAATGGAAGATCTACCGGCGGACGCATCCGGAGATAGCCGACCCCAAGGTATCTCCCGGTCTGTACGGTATACCCCCGAACATGCTCGAAGAGTTCGAGAAGGCGATAGTCCCAGGCTCCGGGAAAGTACTCAAGGGAGACGGTTCATGACCAGGCGGGAAAGGGAAATTGAACTGCGGAGGGTTCACGAGAGGCCGTCGGAGGAAGACTCCGGACGGCTCCTCGGCCGCTTCGAGGTGGCTGTCGACGGCACTCCCGAGGACTACGCCCGCCGTCTGAGGTCGGTTCTCTGGTCGGCGCTGAACATCGCCGGGGAATCGGGCTTCGAGGAGGCGGACGAACTGCCGACGGAGACGGTGCCGGACTGGTTCGCTGAAGTGTCCGGTGAGCACGGCCGCAGAGCCGGCCGGAAGCCCGGTCCGGACGACGCGGTCGCTGAGGCCGGCGCCTCCGTGTACGTGTCCGAGCGGGAAGAGGAGCGGTGGGGGCTGCAGGAGTGGCTGTTCACCTTCGACCCGGAGAACAGAAGCTGGCTGTGGTGGGACGTGACCGAGTCGGCGGACGGCGGGACAGTCAGCCTTTGGGTGGACACCCGTGGTGAGCCGGTGGTCGGGTGCGAGCAGTTGTACTGGCTCGCATACACATGCGGGGCACATTCGGTGGGGCGTATGGTCCTGGAGCGCGTGGAGCGCTGGCAGGGGGAGCGCTCGCTGGCGAACGAGCCCATCGCCTTGTGAGCGCTCAGTTAAGACCATGTCCTATGTGGTGAGGCGTCGCTGTTCAGGGCATGGGGCGGGGAACGTGGGACTGAATCGTGCCGGACGGGCTGTGGGAGATAGCGAAGCCGTTGATCCCGCCGTCGAAGGTGCGGCAATAAGGTGGTGGGACGCAGGACACGCCTGATGAGACGGTCTTCGCCGCGATCATCTAGTGCTGGTCAGCGTGTGTGCCTGGCGAACTCTGCCGCCGTGCTTCGGCATATCGAAGTCGACCGCCCATCGCCGGTTCCTGTATCTGGTCGCGTGCCGGCGTCTGGGGCCGGCTACACGAGGCGGTCCTGCACCGGCTCGACGCCGCAGGCCTGATCGAGATCGGCGCGGCCGGCGCGCAGCGCACAGCAGGTACTGGCGGATGCCGGGATGGCGACGTTGCCGGTGCTGCGGGAGACGGTTGAGGGGCTGCCATCCCGTATCCGGCACGCGGTGGGAGTGCATTTCGGCTCGTGGGATGCGACAGGGACGCCGGTGGAGGCGGCAGCGGGGAAGATGGTGCGACCTGCGCTGGCCGCTGGCGCTGCCAGCGGCGATGGCGGTGGAACTGGTCCACAACGCCTCCTTGCTGCACGATGACCTCATCGACGGTGACCGGTTACGCCAGGGGCGGCCCGCGCTGTGGGTCCAGGAGGGGGTGCCGACCACGATTCCGGCCGGGGACGCTCTCTTCTTCCTGGCGGTCCAGGCCCTCAACGCCGCTCCGCCACCGTTGGGCGGTGCAGCGGGGTGAGCCAGTTGACGGCCGCCGTGCAGGACCTGTACGTCACCCGAGAGCCGCTACTTGCCGGGGAAGAAGAAGCCCAGCAGGAGCTCGAGGATGATCAAGCCGACACCAGCGACTCCACCAGCAGCAGCGTTCCTATAGATGATCGCCGCGATCACCACAGCGGCGGCAATCGCGGCCGGCTCTGGCGCCCCCTGCCGCTCTGCCGCAATGACCATTACCGCGACCAGGACAGCTGTGAGGGATAGGCGCAACGCGTCGCCCATCCGGCGTGGTGGTTTGAGGTCACGCTCGTCCAAGAGCGCTCCGATCTGCCCCAGGGCATACCGCTCACTGATCGTCAACGCCATACGCGCGAGGTCGCGCGCCGCCTTCTGCGCATCCTTGTCCAGTTCGGCCTCAGCGGCCCGCAACGCCCCCACCACCTGGGTCGCGTGACTCTTCAACGGTCCGTTGCGCCGCGAGAAGAGGGGGACAGTTCCCCTGGTCACCCGAGCACCTCGCACGCGCATCACGGGAAGCCGCAAGGACAGGTTCCGGAGGTACACATCGCGGCCGCTGGAAGAGCGCACGATGTCCGCACCTCATCTGCCTGCCGTCTGTGGCGTACAGCCAGGGGAGCCCCCACCCATCTCATCACCGGCCGATCATCGCACCCCGTGACCAACAGGATCGGCCGTTCTCAACTCCTCGCGGACGACCGCGCCCGGTAGGGGTCCATCGCTCTCTGAGGACCAGATCCTCACATGACCGCAGCCACGAGTTGATCACAGATGGTACGCAGGTCACAGCACAATGCACCATCCTGTACCTGAGTGAAATCGCCCCCGGCTCCGCAACGATCGCAGCCGAAGGCGGCGAGCGCTACTGCCCCCTCCCGCGCCTGCGACGCCCGTAGCCGGGCTGCCTGTGCTCCCGACGCGGGGGCGGGCGATTGGTGGGCGGGAAGATCGTAGGCGGGCTTCCTGTGCCGGTGTGCGCGGTGTGCGTCGAGATCGCGTTGGTCGGCGCGGGCGTTCTGTGACCGCACTCGCTCTCTCCTGCCCCTACGCGGTGTCCAGGAGACGGCGCAGGCGCAGGCTGTCCGGGGCGACGGCGGTGGCCAGTGTGGCCGGGCCGGCGAGTGGTGCCAGTACGCCCTGGCCGTTTTCCGGGGCGCCGCCGAGCAGGCGGGTGGCGGGGGGCTTGTCTTCGAAGGCGGGGTCGACGATGAGGATCTGCCCGGTCGCGCGGTAACCGGCGAGGACGGCCGGGCCGTCCCAGCCTGGTATGCCGGGCCCGTATTCGGCCTGTTGGTCCAGCAAGGTGCGCCCGCCGCGCCGGAGGGTGAGCCGGGTGAGCAGATGGCCGGAGGGCTCGCCGGCGCGCCCGAGGATTTGTTCCTCGCGCAGCACGAGCCGTGCGGTGGGGGCGAGGTCGATGGTCCAGCTCTGGCGCAGATTGCTGCCGGCCGTGCAGATCAGCGCTTTGGGCAGCCAGTGCAGCTGTGCGTGTTCTTCCACGGTCAGGTGCACGTCGTAGGTGGCGTGTTCGGTGGTCGGGCCGCGCAGGGCGAGGGTCGCGGCGGCGGTGGTGATGTGCAGGGCGGCGCCGCGCCGGGCGGTGGCTTCGATCCGCAACCGGTCGCCGCCGAGTGGGGCGATCATGGCGCCGATGACGCATACCCGCGCCTGGTGGCCGTGCGGGTGCAGGCCCCGCACGTCGAAGGGGCCTTCGCCGTCGAGGACGGGCAGGACGGTGGTGTCGCCCTGGGCCGCCGCCACGATGCGGGCGGTGGCGTGCACGCCCGCGGCGGCCTGCCGGGGGACGGATGAGGCGTGCCCGCCGGCCAGGGTCATGCGGAGGCCGTGGCCCAGTCGGTGACGCGTGCGCGGACCCAGTCGGCGACCGGCCGCACGCCGTCCTCGGCCTTGATACTGGTGAAGGCGACGGGCAGTTCGCCGCGCTGGGCCCGGGCGTCGCGGGCCATGCTCTGCAGGTCGGAGCCGACGTAGGGGGCGAGGTCGGTCTTGTTGACGACGAGGAGGTCGGCGGTGGTGACGCCGGGGCCGCCCTTGCGGGGGATGTCGTCGCCGCCGGCCACGTCGATGATGAAGATCTGGTGGTCGACCAGGCCCCGGGAGAAGGTGGCGGTGAGGTTGTCGCCGCCGGACTCCACCAACACCAGGTCGAGGCCGGAGCCGATGGTGTCCTGGAGGCTCTCGACCGCTTCGAGGTTGGCGGAGATGTCGTCGCGGATGGCGGTGTGCGGGCAGGCGCCGGTCTCCACCGCGGCGATCCGCTCGGGTGGCAGGACCGCCTCGCGGAGCAGGAACGCGGCGTCCTCGCGGGTGTAGATGTCGTTGGTGACCACCGCGATGGACAGCTCGTCCCGCAGCGCCCGGCACAGGGCGGCGACGGTGGCGGTCTTGCCCGAGCCGACCGGCCCGCCCAGGCCGATGCGCAGGGCACGCCGGGTGCCGTCCGGGAGCTGCGATTCCGCGCTGTGCGTGTGGCGCTGGGGGAATGTCTCTGCGTGGTCGAGGTGCATCAGGTCGCCCTCCGAACTCTCGCGGTGCTGCGTGACGGTCGTCGGTGTGCGGGTCAGGAGGCGAACAGGCGCACCGGCCAGGCGGCGTGCTGCTGCCCGGAGATGTCCAGCAGCGGCGCGCCGGCGGCCGGCAGTGCGCTGATCCCCTTCTCGCGGAGGCGTCCGGCGGCGGCGGTGGCCTCCACGGCCACATGGTCGAGGTCGCCGGCGAGGCGGGCCAGGACCACGGTGGCGTCGAAGGGGTCGAGGCTCAGCAGCCGGACCGTCGCGGTGGCCGGCCCGCTGACGGTTTCGTAGGCGGCCGCGTACGCGGCGTCCAGCGGTGCCAGTCCGGCCGAGCGCGCCGCGAGCCCCAGTACCAGCGGCTGGTGCGCGCCCCGCGGCCGGGCCGCGGCCAGCGCGTCCAGCTCGGCCGAGGGCCACGTCGCGCGGGCGGCCCGCATCATCTGCCGCCCCAGCCTGCGGGCTGTCTCCCGCAGGGCCGGTACCGGTGTGCGGGCGTCGGCGGCCTCCTCCAGCACCAGCGGATCGTGGCCTGAGGCGGCCGCGGCGGCCAGCGCCGCCGCGACCAGGCCGACGGTGTGCAGCCGCCCGAGGCAGAAGTCCTGGAGCGAGCGGGCATCGCGGATGCGGCCCGCGGCCACGGCCGCTTCGGCCCCGCCGGAGTGCGCGTGCCCTCCGGCGGGAAAGCGGCCGTCGGCCAGCACGAACAACGCGGCACGGTTCATCGTCCGCACCTCACCCTTTCGCCGCGGCTCGCCAGGCTTTTCCTGCGGGAGGTCAGCGTCCCTCAGAAGAGGAAGTACCGCTGCGCCATGGGCAGGAGCTCAGGCGGATCGATCGCATAGACCGGATGGTCGTCGTAGGGCCAGTGCGGATCGCCTTCATAATTCGGTTCCTTCGGGAAGCGCGGATCGTTCTTGTCGAGTTGATCGTCAAGATCGACCGGATAGTCGGCGTCCTGGTTTTCGACTCGCGCGTACACGTCGTCCTCCGTCGCGCCGCCGACGGTCACGTAGAACGTTTCGGAGCCGACGTGGACCTTGGGCCTGACGTCGTTCTCCTCCATCCGGTTCTTGTAGACGCCGCGTGTGCTTTTGACGGGCGCGAATTTCTTGCCCAGCGTGAGCCGCTCGTGCAGCTTGGTGGTGATGGCCCGCTTGCTGACGAAGTTGTACGAGGTGGCGCCGGGCGCCCGGCCCGCGGCGCCCCACACGGCGCGGGGCAGGACCGGCTGCGGGGTGGTGATGGAGGCGTTGGCGTCGCCCAGTTGCGCGTAGGCGATCTGGCCTCCCTTGATCACCCGGTGCGGCTTGACCCCGAAGAACTTCGGCTCCCACAGCACCAGGTCCGCCAGCTTGCCGGTCTTCACGGATCCGACGTAGTCGTCGATGCCGTGGGCGAGCGCCGGATTGATCGTGTACTTCGCGACGTACCGCCGGACCCGGTGGTTGTCGGCGAGCTCGGCGTCGGCGATCCGGGCGGCCGTGGCGTCCGCCGGGAGGCCCTCCCTGTCCTTCTCCAGGATGCCCCGGTGCTTCTTCATGACGTGCGCGGTCTGCCAGGTGCGTGTGATCATCTCGCCGATACGGCCCATGGCGTGGGAGTCCGACGACATGATCGAGATGGCGCCCATGTCATGCAGGATGTCCTCGGCGGCCATCGTGGAGGGCCTGATCCGCGACTCCGCGAAGACCCGGTCCTCATTGACCTGCTGATTCAGATGATGGGCGATCATCAGCATGTCGAGGTGTTCCTTGACCGTGTTGACGGTCAGCGGCCGGGTGGGATTGGTGGAGGCGGGCAGCACCTTCTCCTCGGACACCATTTTGATCATGTCGGGGGCGTGGCCGCCGCCCGCGCCCTCGACGTGGAAGACATGGATGGAATGGCCCTGGATGGTGAGCTGGGTGCTCTCGAAGAACCCCGCTTCGTTCATCGAGTCGGCGTGCAGGGCGATCTGGACGTCGACGGCGTTCGCCTCGGTGCAGACCTCCAGACACGCCTTGAGGGCGGCCGGGGTGGCCCCCCAGTCCTCGTGGATCTTGAAGCCGATGATGCCGGCGTTCAACTGGTGGTACATGGACTCCTTGGACATGGTGGAGCCCTTGCCGAGCAGCCCGATGTTGACCGGGAAGGCGTCCAGCGCCTCGAACATCCGCTCAAGGTGCCAGGCGCCGGGCGTGACGGTAGTGGAGGTACTGCCGTCCGCCGGCCCCGTACCCCCGCCGATGAGCGTGGTGACACCCGACGCCAGCGCCTCGCCGATCTGCTCGGGGCAGGTGAAGTGGACGTGCGTGTCGATCCCGCCGGCGGTGAGGAACTTGCCGTTGCCCGAGATGACCTCCGTCTCCGGCCCGATGACGAAATCCGTGGGCACGGGCCGGCCATCGCCGGAAACGGCCCCGTCGTGGATCTTGTCCATGGTCTCGGGGTTGTACGCCTTGCCGAGCGCGGTGATGTAGCCGTCGCGGATGGCCACATCGGCCTTGACGATGCCCCAGTGGTCCAGGATGACGGCACCGGTGATCACCGTGTCGGGAGGGTGGGTCGCGTCGCCGGTGGGGGGTTTGTCCGGGTCGACGGGGGAGTTGCCCGGGGCGGCGGGCGGCACGCAGTCTTCGTGCGTCCCGTCGGGTGCGGTTTCCCGGCACGGGTCGCGTGGCGTGATGGACTGTCCCATCGACTCACGGATCACCTTCCCGCCGCCGAAGATCATCTCGTTGCCGCTGTGGTCGGGACCGCCGCACCAGTCGTCCTCGATGCGGATCCACAGATCGGTGTCGGCGAGGCGGATACGGTCACGGACCGTCGGGCCGAACCGCTCCGCGTACTCCTTGCGCGACAGGGGGGAGAAGACCGTGCGTTCAGGGATCGTCGGCCGGCCCCCCGTCGATACGGAAGGAAGCGGCGGAATCGGCGTGTCCTTGGTCTTCTCGCGCAGGCCGTGGACTTTGCGGTCACCCAGAATGGGTACGAGCTCTACCTCTTGGGGATCGTTCCAGTCGAAGCGGACGGAGCTGCCGGCCGGGACGTTGAGACGCATGCCCAGGGCGACATCACGTGACACCGTGGCACCGTCGACGTCCTGGAACTCCAGCCCGTCGTTGGCCTCGAAGAAGTGGTAGTGCGAACCGACCTGGACCGGGCGCTTGTTCCTGTCCTTGTTGACGACGATCACGCGCTCGACCCTGTTGTCGTCCACGAGTTGCTTGTTGTGGACCACCGTCTCGTCGCCGTCCTTCTCGGAGTACCGCACCTCACCCGGATGGACAGCCGGCCCGACCCTGCACCGCGGGTCCGGGTCGAAGACGGGGTCGCGGATCGTGACGAGCTTCGTGCCGTCAGGGAAGGTCGCTTCCACCTGCACGTAGTCGACCATCTCGGGGACGCCCGACATGACCTTCACGCCCGTCAGCACGTCCTCCCTCCCGGACTTCATCAGCTGAGCGACGGTCTTGCCCTCTCGGGCCCCCTTGAGGACATGCGCGCTCAACAGCGCGACGACCTCTGGGTAGTTGAGCGGCCTTGGTGGCGTCCCGGTCATGCGTTCCCTGGCGACACCCGCCGCCGCGTGGATCATCAGGCGCTCTTGTTCGTGTGGAGTCAGATGCATAACCTCACCCACTGATCGCCCTCCCCAGAGCCATCGCCCTGAGGCCCGTGAGCCGGGACCTCGCACCCTCAACAGCCCGGGCGGGAGCCTTCACAGCTCCGCCGCACACGCCTTCGGCGCAGTAGCGTCTCCGCGGCCACCGGTCCGATCCTCACCAGTGGATCCTGAGCATGCCAAGACCACCCCAAACGGCGTACCGGCCCGCTCCCCTCGTATGAGTGACGGCCGGCACTGCGTGACCGCAGCAGCGGTACGCGCGACAACGCGCGCCGCGCGATCGTGCGGACCGCTCTCGCCCGGAGCGACGGGGTGCCCTTCGCGTGCCCCGCGACCAGCGGCCTCGATCAGCCGTCGGCCGGCCGACTTCATCCAACCGGCGGTCCGTTGCCCGTGGCAGACCTGACGGGGACCCGATCCCCGGACGCGTTCCTCGCCTGTCTGTCGGCCGGCGGCACCGGCCGCCCCGGCATGAACGTGCCGGTGGTGACCGGTGACACCCATGCTCCTGCACTCACTGAGATCGCCCCCGGCGCCGCGACGATCGCGGCCGAAGGCGGCGACCGCTACTGCCCCCTCCCGCGCCTGCGGTGACCGTAGGCGGGCCACCGGCGCTTCCCGACGCGGGAGTTGCCCGCGAGACATCCCCTGGTCACCCCCCCCCGGCCCGGACCGGGCGCATGCCCTCCCGCCGGGGCGGGGTGGAGTGCGCCCCGGCTCACGGCGACTGCTGTCGTGCGCCGGATCGGCCGCTGTTCGCGCCGTGGCGCCTCCTGCCCGGGCAATCGACACCCTTGGCCGGGGCGCCGCGACCTTGCGATGGTCGGGTGACGCCTTCGAGGGGAGCCGCGAAGTGATCAACACCTCCGAGACCCTGGCCGTGCAGACGATCGAGAACTTCCTCACCCCTGACGAGACCGGACAGGTCACCAAGATCGTGGACGATCAGCTCGCGGCCACCGGCTGGGTGCCCGCCCGGCCCGCGGAGGGGCTGACCCCTCCGGCGGCGGCTCAGGAGATCCTCGACGGGGCGATCGCACGGGCCATGCCGGTCATCCGCCGGGCGTTCCCGTCCGCCACCTCCGTGGCCCCGTGGCTGTACCACGACCTCAAACCCGGCGACAGGATCCGCTCGCACGTGCACGGCATGGGCGACCCCGATGAGCGGCCGGTGCGTCTGGCCCGGGTCGTGTTCAACCTGCAGGACGCGCGCAGCGGAGGGGAGTTCTACCTCGACACCAGCGCCTGCGAGGAGCTGTGGAGCGACGTCACGGCCGGTCCCGGCGACGTGTTCGCCCCCGGCACCCGGTTCGTCCACGAGATCAGCGCCCGTTCCGGCCCGGTCGACCTCGACGCCATCGCCGCCACCCGCTGGATCTGCCGACCGCCGGCCGGGACCACCCTGGTGTACGGGGCGCAGCTGATCCACGGGGTCACACCGGTGGTGGCCGGGCGGGTGCGCAAGCTGATCACGGACCTGTGCGCCTCAGCGGAGCCCGGAACCGGCCTTCGGCGGGAGCACTGACGCCGGACCGGACGTCAGCGCGTCCAGTCCCCGGCCGAGTTGGCCGAGGGCGGACCCGACCGGTGCGAGTACGGCGCCGGGCGGCAGGTCGCGCAGCCACTCCCGGGCGGCTTCGGCCGCGCGCGGGGGGACGGCGAGTACGGCCTTGTGCACGCCGGAGCGGTACGGGCCCGGGTAGCCGGGGTTGGCGGTGAACGCGGTGAGCTCCGTGCCCGCCGGTGCCGCCGGGAGCAGGGTGCCGTTCGGGACCGGCAGTTCCAGGGCCACCCGCACGGCCCGGGGCTGCCGGGGAAGGCCGCCGTGCAGGACGGCGTGGGCATGGGCCCCGTGCGGGTCGGTGCCGGTGCTGGTCCAGCTCAGGTTGGAGACACCGCCGAAGCGGCCGTTGATCTCGATGAGGTGCGGCCGCCCGTCCGCGGTGACCGCGAAGTCGATCTGCCAGGGCCCGGCCGGGCGGAAGGACGTGACGATGTCCGCCACGACCGTGGCCAGGGCCGCCGCGGCGGCGTCCGGGAGGACGGCGGGCTGGACCCTGGCCCGCCGCCCGGGGGCGCATTCGCCGTCCAGGGGGCCGAGCGAGGCGACGGGCCAGCTGACGGTGCCGCCCGGCAGCGTGAGCAGTTCGACGGCGAACTCCTCGCCACTGACGACCTGTTGCGCCAAGACTGGGAAGACGGCGCGGGCAGCGGGCGCGGTGAGCTGCCACGGCTCGGACACCAGGTACCGGCCCGCGAACGACTCGCTGCGGGCCTCCTTGACGATCAGGGGCAGACCGATCCGCTCGACGGCCGGGGCCAGGTGCCGTGGGCCCTCGCAGACGAGGGCGTTCGGGCCGGGCCAGCCACGCCGCGAGGCCGTGCGGTGCAGTGCGACCTTGTCGCAGGCGAGGGTGGCGAAGGGCTGCGAGTGCACCGCCATCCCGCCCCGCGTGCGGGCGTACAGCGTGAGCAACTGCTCCTGTCCGGGGGACGACATGTTGGGGACGACGATGTCGGCGTCGTGCTCCTTCAGCAGAGCGGACAGGGACTCGTCGGTCAGGTCCCGGGGCAGCGCCCCGCAGCTCACCCGGGGGTCGAGGAAGCCGGTGAGGTCCTCGAAGCCGAGCACGGTCACCTCCGCGCCGGAGCGGACGAGCGGCGGCACGAGCCGGTCCGCGCGGAACTCGCCGAGTACGAGAATGCGCGTCATCTCGACTCCGGCCGTCGGTCCGGGAATCCCTGACAGGCCGATTGTGGCACTGGCCGGGCGTCAGGTCCGCCGGCCGGCGTTCGCCCCGGGAGCCCAGGTCGAGCACCTCCTCCGCGACGGACAGCGCCCGCCGAGCCCCGCCGACATGCCGCCTCCGACAGGCGTGTCGCATCACCCTGCACTGCCAAAGCACTGCCAAAGCACTGCCGAACCGCTCCCGGCCCGGAGGAAACTGGTGCCCTCGATCACGCCGCCCGATGCCCCCTCGACGGGGCGATGGCTCGGGTCGACACCCCAGCCGGCGACAACCGCGATCCACGGTGAGAGCCTGCCCGAGCGCGTCGCCCCCGGCCGGTCGGCCGCCCTGGCGGCCCCGGCCGGAGCGGCGCCGGGGGCCGGCCAGGCGGGCGCCGTCGTCGACGACGACGCCGGCCCGTCCGGCGAGAATGCCCTGACGCACCTCCGACTCACCCGCGTCGAGCGCCACCCGCACCATCCGCGCGACCGGGCCGGCACGATCCGCGCACTCCTCGCGGCCCGGGTCGCGCAGCCGGCTGTACCGTTCACCGGCACTCCCACCCGACGTCCCCCGCCCCAGCCGTCGCCCACGGTGTACCCGCGGGCCGTTCGTGAAGCCCTCGCCCGGATCGGTGCAGGCTCCGTCCCCGAGGAGGTGCCGGCCCGCTCGCCGTACGTCCCGCTCCGCGGTGAACGCCTCGCTGCGCCGGCGCTCCTTCACGCCCTCCTCCGCACACCTCTGCCACTCCCCCAGCCGCAGAGTCCGCGGCCGCCGCTGAACGGCTCGACACCCGAGACACCGCTGCGCCGCACCGGCGATCTCCCCAACCTCACCCTGCCCGCCGGGACCGCCGCCCGTCACCCGGACCCCGGCGAGGATCGCCCCCCCGGACGGCCGCGCAGCCGCATTCCTACCAGGCCCACACCGAGCACCGCCGCCGGCGGGCGCACCCCAGCCGGGAAGCGCTGAGATGACCGCGCGCCTGGACACCGAGGTCCTGGTCGTCGGGGCCGGCCCCACCGGCCTGCTCCTGGGCGCCGAACTGGCGCTGGCCGGAGTGCGGACGTGTGTGGTCGAACGGCGGGCCACACGGCAGCGTGACTCCCGCGCCCTGAACCTGCATCCGCGCAGCCTTGAGCTCATGGACCAACGCGGCCTGGCGGACCGGTTCCTGGCCCTCGGCAGGACGGTCCCGGGCTGGCAACTGGCCGCGACCGTCAGGACACCGCTCGACTTCTCCGCCCTGACCACCCGGCACCCGTACGCCCTGCTGCTGGCCCAGTCCCGCACGGAGGCGCTGCTGGAGGAGCGGGCCAAGGAGCTGGGTGCGGTGATCCGTCGCGGCCACACGGTGACGGCACTGCGGCAGGACGCCGACGGTGTCGAAGCGGACCTCGTCGGCCCCCAGGGGCCGACGCTGGTCCGCGCGCGCTTCGCGGCCGGCTGCGACGGCGCGCACAGCATCGTCCGGTCGGCCGCCGGCATCGCCTTCCCCGGCACGCCCGAGTCCTTCACCGCGATGGTGGGCGACTTCGCCGTCGCCGACCACGCGCACATCGACCGGGCGAGGCGGAACGGCGTCCTGATCGCGCGGCTGGAGCCCGGCCTGACCCGGTTCGTGGTCATGGACCCCGAGCGCATGAGGGTTCCGTCCGGCGAACCGGTCACCCTGGAGGAGTTCCGCGCCGCGCTGACGCGCGTGTGCGGCACGGACTGCGGCATCGCCCGGCCGGGCTGGCTGTCGCGGTTCGGCAACGCCACCCGCCTCGCCGAGCACTACCGCCACCGCCGCCTGTTCCTCGCCGGAGACGCCGCCCACATCCACTTCCCGGTCGGCGCCCAGGGCCTCAACACCGGGCTCCAGGACGCGATGAACCTGGGATGGAAACTCGCCGCCGAACTGCGCGGATGGGCCGCGCCCGGCCTGCTCGACACCTACCACGCCGAGCGGCACCCCGTCGGCCGGGCGGTGACGGACCGGACCCTCGCCCAGACGCTGCTGGTCGAACTGCCGCTGACGGACCGGTACCGGCGAGGCGCCACCGTGCTGTGCGAGCTGCTGGACACCCTGCTCGGCCTCCCGGAGGTCAACCGCCGCCTGGCCGGCGAGCTGTCCGCGCTCGACACCGCCTACCCGCCCACCGACCCCACGGCGCACCCCTGCGTCGGCCGCCCCGTACCCGACACCCCGCTGGTCATGACACGGGACGGCCGACGGACCCGGATCCATCGACTCCTCCACGAGGGCCGCTTCGTCCTGCTCCACCTGACCGAGCACGGCCCCACCGACCTGTCCGCATTCGCGCTCCGGCACCAGGCGATCAGCGTCACCGCGGCCACCACAGAGGGCGACGACCCTACCGTCAAGGACCTCACCGAAATCCTGATCCGCCCCGACGGCCACATCGCCTGGGCCACCCACACCACGAGCCCCGACCGCCTCCACTCCGAACGGACCCAGGCGCTCAGGACATGGATCCGCACCTGACACCGTCCCCCGGAGCCGCTGGGGGGCCGCTCGACGGCGAGCACCTGGAACACCCGCCACGCCCGCCGCACCGTCCTGGACCAGCGACGCCTACGACGCCCGCAAGCGGGCTACCCATCCCGCACGGCGAGAACCCGCGCCTGCATCTGACAACGGTTCACACTGATCACAGCCGTACACCTGGCACGCCCCCTCGCCTGGGACACGCCGCCACCTGACCACCCGGCCCGGGCGCACGCCTCCCGCCGGGACGCAGTGGAACGCGCCCCGACTCCCCACGCCTTACTGCTGTGCACCGGATCAGCCGCTCCTCGCGCCGAGCGTGAAGGTGAACAGGGCTCTCGTGTAGGTGTAGAGCGGCTGCCCTTCAGCAGGTCGGGCTCGCGTCGGTCTGTGCTTGGCGTCGGGTCAGCAGGCCGGAGGCGGTCACTGCCGTCGCACGGCGGACCAGGTCGGTGAAGTTCAGATGCATGGATGCCAGTTCAGGGTCCGAGGCGTAGACCGCCAGCATCGCGTCCGAGGGGCGGCTGCACTGCCAGGCGGCCATGGCCATCAGCAGGGTCGTTTCCACCAGTGCGGCGGCGTCCTCGGTGCCGAGCTCGGGGAGGTGTCGTAGGACGATCTGGACCAGGCTCCGCAGTGATTCGCGGGCGGCGCGCTTGTGGCGGATGCCGACCTCGGTGGAGATGTTCTGCTCCAGTACCGCTCCCTGCGTGCTGAGCAGGTCGCACAGGACGGGCCGCTGCGTCATCGAGGTAGCGAGCAGGTCGGCCAGCCCGTCTCCGCGTTCTCGCGTTGTGCCCTGGCCGTCCGTCCGCGTCTGCTCCAGCTCGGTGATCCAGTCCTGGATTTCAGTGTCGAGAAGGTCGAGCAGAACCGCTTCGCGTGATTCGAAGTAGCGGAGCACGTTCGCCTTGGCCAGGCCGACGCGGCGGCTCAGTTCGTTCAGGCTCAGCTTGGCGACCGGCATCTCGGTCAGCATCACGGCCGCGGTGTCCAGGATCTGGCGCCGCCGCTGGCTGCGCTGTTCGTCGGTGCGGGCACGTTGAAAGGTCACGTTCCCATATTACAGACCAGCGGTACTTTACTTGGATACCGGCGGTCCGTTACCGTGGCCACGAGGATAAGAGACCGGCAGTCCGTAATGGAGTTTCGTCATGTACCAGGTTCCTGACCAGCGCGGAAAGCTCGCCGTGGTGACCGGCGCGAACAGCGGCACGGGCAAGGAGGCCGCCAAGCGGCTGGCCGGCGCCGGAGCCCATGTCGTGCTCGCGGTGCGCACGCCGGCCAAGGGCGAGCAGGCCCGCGACGAGATCCTCGCTGCGCACCCCGGCGCTCGGGTGGAGGTCCGCCGCCTGGACCTGGCCGACCTTTCATCGGTCCGCGAGTTCACCGACAGCCTGGCCACTGACGGCAGGCCGCTGGACCTGCTGCTGAACAACGCCGGCGTGATGAACGTGCCTCAGCGCACGGAGACCGCCGACGGCTTCGAGCTGCAGCTGGGCAGCAACTTCCTCGGCCCGTTCGCTCTCACCGTCCAGCTCCTGCCCCTGCTGCTGGCCGCCGCCGCCCCGCGGGTGGCCACGATGAGCAGCGGCACCGCCAACAGGGCCCGCATCGACTTCGACGACCTGCAGTCGACCCGCAAGTACAGCCCCACTCGGGCCTACGCACAGTCCAAGCTCGCCGACATGCTGATGATGATCCATCTCGCCGAGCTCGCCGCGCAGCACGACTGGCCCCTACTGTCGGCCGGTGCCCACCCTGGTTACACCCGCACCAACCTGATGACCTCCGGCCCCACCCTGAACGGCGGTCGACCCGGCCTGCTGGAATCACTCCTGTACAAGATCGTTCCGTCCCAGGGGCCTGAGCAGGGTGCGGAACCCCTGCTGTACGCGGCCACCAGCCCCGACGCCACGGCCGGAGGCTATTACGGACCGCGCTGGTCGATGGTCGGCCCGACCAAGGCCACACCCCTGCCCCGCAGCGCTCAGGACAAGAGCATCGCGGCACGCCTGTGGACCGAGGCCGAACGCCTTACCGGGGCCTTCCTTCCGGCCCGGCGCCCCTGATCCGCACCCGGCCACAGCCGGCGTGCAGCCGAGACCGTTCGAGTCCTCAAGCCCTCACGCCGCCTCCCGAAGTGGTGAACAAGTGCTGCTCGTTCTCGTGAACAAAGCCACCCGGACCGCATCACCGCCACAGACGTCCCCGGACGGGCCGCGCCCCGGCCGGACACGGACACCCCACGCCTCCGTGCGCAACGGCCTTCCCCGCGCGCTTTCACACGCCCACACCGCGCCCCGCGCGGCCGCCGTGCCCGGCGACGCCCACCGCGGCGGTCCGGTGTGCGCCGGCCCTCCACACGCCCCGGGCCGTAGGGCCGGTGCTCCCCCAAGCCCTGGGGCTCAGGGGGCACCGGCCCTCGGCCGGCGGGGGTCAGGTGCTGATGGTGGCCACGGTGTCGAAGCCGTACGTGCGGGCGTACCCGTTCTCCGTGCCGACCAGGATGTCGACCACCTCGAAGTAGTGGTCCCAGAACGGCGTTTCCCGCAGTGCGTCGATCAGCAGCTGGTACGCCTGGTGGTCGCGGGCCTCCCAGAGCCAGACGTCGGTGACGCGCGTCGAGTAGAACTCCGTGTCGAAGAAGCGCGACCGCACGCCGGAGGTCCTCTCCTCGATCACGGGAACGATCTCGGTGGTGAGGGCGCGCATCCGCTCCTCGGGGGTCTTGGAGAGCCAGGCACGCGTG
This sequence comes from Streptomyces sp. URMC 126, assembly GCF_051386555.1. Lineage (NCBI taxonomy): Bacteria > Bacillati > Actinomycetota > Actinomycetes > Kitasatosporales > Streptomycetaceae > Streptomyces > Streptomyces sp. URMC 126. The sequence continues at coordinate 13,342 of NZ_JBPQTX010000031.1, read as the reverse complement.
GTCTTGACGAGCATGAAGGCGGTCACGGGGACGTCGGTCGCCTCGGTGGCGGACATGATGGTTCCTTCGCTGGAGGACGGTCGCCGGGCGACCGCCGCTGTGGACGAACGGTTCTCGGGGGCGCGCGCCGAACCCGGTACGCCCATCCTCGAAGGAGCGGACCGTTGCCACAATGGGAACCTCGGCAAGGAATCATTGCCCCCAACGGAACGGTCTTCATGGACAGCTCTCCCCCGGTCATCGACGCCCAGCTCGCCGTGGCCCTGGACGCCCTGCTGACCGAGCAGAGCGTCACCCGCGCCGCCGCGCGCCTGCACACCTCACCCGCGGCCATGAGCCGTACCCTCGCCCGGCTCCGCCGGATCCTCCAGGACCCCCTGCTGGTCCGGGCCGGACAGCGCATGGTGCCCACCCCGCGCGCCCGTGCGGTACGGGACGAGGCCGCCGAGGTGGTACGCCGCCTCGGGGCGCTGCTCAGCCCCGGCTCCGAGACCGACCCCGCATCCCTGCGCGGCACCTTCACCCTCCAGGCGGCCGATCTGGTCGCCGCCGCGCTCGCCCCCGGGCTGTTGCGGCTGGCCGGGGCGGAGGCGCCGGGGGTCTCGCTGCGGCTGCGGGCCGAGGAACTGGAGGCCGGGCCGGCCCTCCGCGACGGCGGGGTCGACCTGGAGGTCGGGGTGATCGACCACGTCGACCCCGAGACCCGGGTCGAGGAACTGGCCGTCCTGCGGATGGCGGCGGCCGTCCGGCCCGGCCACCCCCTCACCGCGGAACCCCTGACCCCGGACCGCCTGGCCGCCGCCGAACACGTCACGGTCAGCCGCCGCGGCCGGTTCACCGGACCCCTCGACGCCGCCCTGGCCGAACGCAACCTCGGCCGGCGGGTCACCGCCGTCCTCCCCAGCCACCTGACCGCGATGCACCTCGTCGCCCGCACCGACGCCGTCTGCCTGATCCCCGCCCCTCCCCCCGGCGCCGGCCCCTCCCCCCTCACCGAGGTCGCCTCCGCCCTCGGCCTGCGCCTCCTCGACATCCCCCTGCCGCTGCCGCCCGTGACCATCGGCATGGCCTGGCACCCCCGCCACGCCGCCGACGGAGCCCACCGCTGGCTCCGCGACGCGGTCCGCCGGACGCTCGGCGGGAGCCCGGACGCCTGAGCGGACCGGATGGCGCCCGTCGCTTTCCCACCGCTTTGCCGCCGCTTCTCCGGCCGGACCCTTACACTCGTCTGTCGGGTCCGCGCCGGACCCGCGGATCACGTCCTACAGCGGAGGAACCCAGGACATGGGAGCGGCCACACCTGCCACCGCGGTACGCCGCGGGCGCCGACGGGCGAGCGGCGCGCTGGAGTGCGAGGTCCTCGCGGTACTGCGCCGGGCGGACGGCCCGCTGACGCCGCGCGAGGTGCAGGAGCGGCTGCCGGGCGCCCTCACCTACTGCACGGTCGTCACGATCCTGCGCCGCCTGCACGGCAAGCGCGTACTCACCCGCACGCCCCGGGGCCGGGCGTACGCCTACGCGGCCGTCTGACCGGGACGCCGCCCCACACCGCCGCCGGCCGGCGGCCCGGGCACCCGCCCGCCGCGCGTATCCGCCGGCCCCGACCGCCCGGCGACTTCGCTCCACCGTCCCGGGTCTGTCGACGGCGTCTCACCACCCGTTCCGCTCCGGCTCGGGCACCGACGGCGGACGGCTTCCGACGCATCGCGCCCCGGCCGACGAGCCCCCGCCGCGTGCGCGGCCGCCCGTTCCGCAGGACGCCGGCGACGACCACAGCCGGACGGCGCCCCCCACAACCCTCAACACCCCACCCACAACTGCCGGTTGCGAGCCACCGTATGGACGCGGTCCACGCGCTCCGGATGAAGGACGCCGCCGAGGACGCCCAGACCCGCCACCTGGCGCACCGTCAGAACGCGGACGTCGCCCCGTTCCGACTCGTCGTCGATCTCCGTGGCGCCGGCCAGGACGACGACCGGGCCCACCGGGACCGGGAAGCCGCAGGCCCGGGTGAGGACGAGGGAGGCGCGGGCCGCGCTCTGGCGGGCGTGGCGGACGGCGGGGCGCGGGTGGCGCTCGCCCGCGAGGCGCACCACGGCGTCGTCCGCGCGCGCCGGGACCCGCCGGGTCGGCTCGACGAGGACGGTGAAGACGCCGCCAGGGCCGATGAGCAGGTGCGGGATGACGGCGTCGCCCGGCAGGACGACGGAGTGCACCACCTCCCAGCCGCCCGCGCTCAGCGCGTCCAGGGCCGCGCCCACCTGCTGTTCCGCGGCGAGCGCCCGGCGCCAGTGGTCCTCCACCGGCCGCCGGCCCAGCAGCCGGGCCAGCAGGAGGGTGCCGCGGCCGGTGCGGGACGCGTCGAGCCGGGCGCGCAGGGTCTCGCCGGGGCGGTTGGGCGCGAGGTCGTCGTCGGGGGGCAGGAACAGCCGGTCCGGGTCGTACCGCCTCCCGACCGCCCCGCTCTTGGCCCCCATTCCGGACCCGGGCCCCGACCCCGATCCCGGCCCCGCACCCGTTCCCGGCCGCTCGCGCACGCCCATCACCCCCACCCGCCATCTTGCCGCAGGACGGCGGCGTCGGACCCGTACGCCGCCCGCCGGATCGCGTGCCGCGCCCGGACCGCGTCCCGGGCGGGTGCGGAAGGCCACGATTCGGACAAGGAGGTGCGCGTGAGGCGGGCCGTCGAGTAGAACACCCGTATGTGGGTCGTTCTGCTGATCGTCACCTGTGTGGTCGCCGTCGCCGCCTGCGCCCGGCTGTGCCAGGCCGCCCTGGCGGCGGCCGCTCCCCAGCCGGACCCGGCCGCCGCCGGGATCGACGCGCTGACGCTGTACGAGACGGCGTTCCTGAACGGCGGGCCGCGCCGGGTCACCGACCTCACGCTGGTCGCGATGGCCCGGCAGCGGCGGCTGCTGCTGGCCCGCACGGGGTGGGCGACCGTCGTCGATCCGGTAGGCCGGGACGAGGTCGAGCGGTCGGTGATCACGGCGATGGGCCCCGACGGCCAGTCCCCCGTGCCGCGGATACGCGCCGCGCACGGTACGGCCGACGCGGTGCGCGCCCTCGCCGACCGGCTCACGGCCGCCGGCCTGGTGGTGCCCGCGCGGGTCCGTCAGGAGGTGGCGGGCGCCGTCCGGCAGGTGCGGGCGGCCTGTGTGCTGTCCCTGCTCACCGCCGTGGCCACCCTGCTGACCCTGCCGGACGGCGCGGCCCTCGGGCGGACCGCCGGCTGGCTCGCCGTGCCGCTGGTGCTGACGGCGGGCTGCCTGGCCATCGCGCGGTTCGAGGTGAACCCCGACACCCTCTGGGCCTCCCCCGCCGGCCGGGCCCTCCTCGACCGGGCCCCGGCGGTCCGGCCGCCCGCCGACGCCGGGCCGGACGACGTCGGTTTCCTGACCTCGCTGGCCGTCCACGGCCGCCGCGCCGTCCGCGACCCGGAGCTCCGCGCCGCCCTGGCCGAGACGCTGGCCGCGCACCGCTACTGATCCGCGGCGACCGCCCGGCCGCCCGCCCGCCCCGGGGCCCATCGGGCCCAACTCCCCCGACATCCCTCCCTGGTGCTTTACTTCGCCGGTCCGTGAATCGAATATCCCTTTTGTCGCAATTAGATATGAAGGGACGCCCGTGCGCGCAGTCGCCCTCTACGGAACCGTCGGATCCCTCCTCCTCACCGGCCTCACCGCCCTGACCACCGCCCCACCCGCCCACGGCACCGGAACTCTCCTCTCCCCCTCCGCCGCCGACAGCCCCGCCGAGGCCCGCGGCGTGGTGCTCGCGGCCGGGCGGGCCGCGGCCAAGGGCATCGCCTTCGGGGCCTGTCCGGCCGCCGAGGGCCTGCCCACACCCGTGGAGTGCGGCACGGTCTCCGTCCCGGTGGACTACGCCCACCCCAACGGCAAGCACATCAGCCTCACCGTCAGCAGGGGCCACGCCACCGGTGACCGCTCGGCCCGGCAGGGGGCGCTCGTCTTCAACCCGGGCGGCCCCGGCGGCTCCGGGATGGTCTTCCCGCTGCTGGCCGGCCTGCCGGCCTGGAAGAAGCTCGCCGAGGCGTACGACTTCATCGGCTACGCGCCCCGCGGCGTCGGCCGCTCCGCGCCGCTGTCCTGCGCGGACCCCGCCCGCTTCGAGCGGGGCCCGAGCGACGCCCCCGAGCACCCCACCGCCGCGTACAAACGGCAGCGGATCGCCAAGGCCAAGGCGTACGCCCGGGGCTGCCTCCGCAAGGCCGGCTCCGACCTCAGACACTTCACCAGCCGCAACAACGCGCGCGACCTCGACGTCCTGCGGGCCGCGCTCGGCGAACGGCGGCTCAACTTCATCGGGGCCTCGTACGGGACGTACTTCGGCGCCGTCTACGCCACCCTCTTCCCCGGGCACGTCCGGCGCATGGTCTTCGACAGCGTCGTCAACCCGTCGCCGCGCAAGATCTGGTACCAGAACAACCTCGACCAGTCGGTCGCCTTCGAGCGCCGCTGGTACGACTGGCGCCGCTGGGCGGCCCGGCACCACAACGTGTACCGCCTCGGCCGCACCGAGCGCGAGGTGCTGGCCGCGTACCACAAGGCCGCCGGGCGGCTGCGCCACCGGCCCGCGGGCGGGAAGGTGGGCCCGGCGCAGCTCCAGGGCCTCCTCCTCAAGGCCGGCTACACGGACACCGCCTGGGCGCGGGCGGCCGGGGCGCTCGCCGCGTACCTGCGGGGCGACGAGGGGCCGCTGGTCGCGATCGCCGCGCCCAGCGCCTCCGGAGGCCCGGCGGCCGAGAACGGCAACGCCGTCTACACGGCCGTCGAGTGCAACGACGCCTCGTGGCCGCGCGACTGGGCCCGGTGGAACCGGGACAACGACCGCCTGGCCCGGCGGGCACCGTTCGAGACGTGGAGCAACGCGTTCATGAACCTGCCGTGCGCCTACTGGAAGGCGCCCCGGCAGCGGCCGTTCGAGGTGGGGACGGCCCGCAAGGCGCTGCCGCCCGTCCTGCTGCTGGCCGCCGAACGGGACGCGGCCACCCCGTACGCGGGCGCCCTGGAGCTGATGCGCCGGCTGCGCGGCTCGGCGGCCCTGGTCACCGAGCTGGGCGCGGGGACGCACGGGATCGGCGGCGGGCCGAACGCCTGCGTCAACGGGTACTTCGAGAAGTACCTGCTCACGGGGGCGCTCCCGGCGCGCCACACGACGTGCGCGGGACGCCCGGAGCCACGGGCGACCTGAACCGGGGACGCACCACCGCACCACGGGAACGGCCGCCGGCCGGGCGAGGAAAGCCCGGCCGGCGGCCGTTCGTCTCACACCGCTCAGGCGAGCGAGGCCACCAGGTCAGCGACCGTCTTGCGGCGGCCCGTGAAGAACGGGACCTCCTCGCGGACGTGCATCCGCGCCTCGGACGCCCGCAGGTGGCGCATCAGGTCGACGATCCGGTACAGCTCGTCGGCCTCGAAGGCGAGGATCCACTCGTAGTCGCCGAGCGAGAACGACGCGACCGTGTTGGCCCGGACGTCCGGGTAGCCGCGGGCCATCTTGCCGTGGTCGGCCAGCATGCGGCGGCGGTCCTCGTCGGGCAGCAGGTACCAGTCGTAGGAGCGGACGAAGGGGTAGACGCTGACGTACTCGCGGGGCGTCTCGTCCGCGAGGAACGCCGGGATGTGCGACTTGTTGAACTCGGCGGGGCGGTGCAGCGCCATGTTCGACCACACCGGCTCCAGGGCGCGCCCGAGGCGGGTGCGGCGGAAGCGGCTGTAGGCGCTCTGGAGCGCGTCCGAGGTCTCCGAGTGCCACCAGATCATCACGTCGGCGTCGGCCCGGAGCCCGGAGAGGTCGTAGGTGCCACGGACGGTGACGTCCTCCTTGGCGAGGGCCGCGAACAGCTCCTCGACCTCCTCCGCCCAGCCGGAGCGGTCCTCGGGGAGCACGTCGCGCAGCTTGAACACCGACCAGAGCGTGTAGCGGATGACCTCGTTGAGGTCCTTGGCCTTCTTGCCGGCGTTCGGGGTCTTCTGGGCGTCAGTCGTCATGCCCCCTATTGTCCCCCCGCGCCCTCCGCGGTCTCCGGCAGGGTGGCCATCAGCTCCTCGGCCGCGCGGCGGGCGCCGCCGACGCAGGCCGGGATGCCGACGCCGCCGTAGGCGGCGCCGCAGACCCGCAGCCGGGGCAGGGCCGCCACCCGCTCGCGGATCCGCGCCACCCGGTCGAGGTGACCGACCGGGTACTGCGGGAGGCCGTGGTCCCAGCGGGTCACGCGGCCGGCGATCGGCGTGGCGTCCAGGCCCACCGCCTCGCCGAGGTCGGCGAGGGACAGCTTGACCAGGTCGGCGTCGTCGCGGTGCAGGTCGTCGTCGTCCCCGTAGCGGCCGAGGGAGGTGCGCAGCACGAAGACGTCCGGGTCGGCGGCGGCGATCCAGCCCCACTTGTTGCTCGCGAAGGTGGACGCCTTGATCCGCCGGCCGTCGCCGGGCGGCACGAGGAAGCCGCTGCCCGCCGGGAGGCCGGCCACGTCGGAGCGGCGGAAGGCCAGGGTGACCAGGGCCATGGAGGCGTACTCGACGCCGGCGAGTTCGGCCGCGGCGGTGTCCGCCGTGCCGGCGAGGAGCCGGGCGGTGGCCGGGGCGGGCGTGGCGAGGACGACGCCGTCGGCGGGGAGGTACGCGTCGCCTAGGTCCAGCCGCCAGCCGTCGGCGGTGCGGCTCAGCCCGGCCACCGGCGTGCCGGTACGGATCTCGCCGCCGGCCGCGCGCACGGCGTCGGCGGCGGCGAGCGGCAGCCGGCCGATGCCGCCGTCGATGCCGGCGAAGACCGGGCCGGGGTTCGGGGGCGCGGCGGCGATCAGCGCGCGGACGCCCTCGGTGAGCGAGCGCCGGCCGCGGGCGGCCTCGAAGAGGGTGGGGACGGCGGCGCGCATCGAGGTGCGGTAGGCGTTGCCCGCGTAAACGCCGCCGAGCAGCGGTTCGACGAGCCGGTCGACGACCTCGGGGCCGAAGCGCTCGGCGACGTAGGTGCCCACGGCGACGTCCTCGCCCGGCTCGGTGGGCGGCAGCTCCGCCTCGCGGGCGGCGGCGGCCAGGCCCTCCGGTGAGAGCACCCCGGAGGCGGCGAGCGCGTCGAGGTCGCCGGGGACGCCCATGACCTGGCCCTTGGGCAGCGGCCGGAGGCCGTCGCGGGTCCAGATGCCCGCGACGGCGGTGGCCGGGGCCTGGAGGCGGTCGCCGAGGCCGACGGCGCGGGCCAGGTCGACGCCTTCGGGGCGGCGGGCGAGCATCGACTCGGCGCCCAGGTCCACGGGGACGCCGGCGATCTCCCCGACGAGCAGCTTGCCGCCGACCCGGTCCGAGCCTTCCAGGACCGTGACGCGCACACCCCCTTCCAGCAACCGGAGGGCGGCGGCCAGTCCGGAGACGCCGCCGCCGACGACGGCCACGTGGGGTGCCTGGGTGTGGGCTTCGCTGCTCATGGGCTCACTGTCTCAGACGGTGCCGGGCCGCCGCTCCGCACCCCATTGACAGGCGCACGGCAGCCCGCCAAGACTCTCGACCGAACGGTCAGTCGGTCCGTCCGGGGGCCGTTCGCCGTGCTCCGCCGTCCACCCGGCCCCTTGCCCTATCCATGGTCCGACCGACCGCTTACGGAGACCGCATGAACGACCGCATCCGCGACGTCTACGTCGTCGACGCCGTCCGCACCCCCCTCGGCCGCTACGGCGGCGCGCTCGCCGGCGTCCGCCCGGACGACCTGGCCGCCCACGTCGTCCGCTCCCTGCTGGGCCGGGCGCCCGCCCTCGACCCGGCGCGGATCGACGAGGTCGTGCTCGGCAACGCCAACGGCGCGGGCGAGGAGAACCGGAACGTCGGCCGGATGGCCGTCCTGCTCGCCGGGCTGCCCGTGACCGTCCCCGGCTCGACGGTCAACCGGCTGTGCGCCTCCGGGCTGGAGGCCGTGGTCCAGGCGTACCGGGCGATCGCCGTCGGGGACGCGTCGGTGGTGGTGGCGGGCGGCGTGGAGTCGATGAGCCGCGCGCCCTGGGTGCTGCCCAAGCCGGACCGCGCCTTTCCGGCCGGCCACCAGGAGCTGTACTCGACGACCCTGGGCTGGCGGATGACCAACCCGGCGATGCCCGAGCGGTGGACGGTGTCCCTGGGCGAGGGCGCCGAGCGGATCGCCGACAAGCACGGCATCTCCCGCGCCGACCAGGACGCGTACGCCCTGGCCAGCCACCGCAAGGCGGCCCGCGCCTGGCGGGAGGGCGCCTTCGCCGACGAAGTGGTGTTCCCGCCCGGCGTCGAGCTCGACCGTGACGAGAGCATCCGCGACGCCACCTCGGAAGAGGCCCTGGCCCGGCTGAAGCCCGCGTTCCGGCCGGCCGGCGGTACGGTCACGGCGGGCAACTCCTGCCCGCTGAACGACGGCGCGGCGGCCCTGCTGCTCTGCGACGAGGCGGGGCTGCGGGCGACCGGCCGGGAGCCGCTGGCCCGAGTCCGGGCGTCGGCCGTCACCGGCACCGAGCCCGACCTGTACGGACTCGGCCCGGTCGAGGCGGTCCGCCGCGCCCTGACCCGCGCCGGCCGCTCCTTCGCCGACCTGACACATTTCGAGCTCAACGAGGCGTACGCCGCCCAGGTGCTGGGATGCTTCGCGGAGTGGCCGGAACTCGACCCCGCCCTGGTGAACCGGTACGGCGGGGCGCTGGCGATCGGGCACCCCCTGGGGTGCTCCGGCGCCCGGCTCGCCGGCACGGTGGCCCACCAGCTCGCGGCGGCCGGCTCGGGCACCGGGGTGGCGGCACTGTGCATCGGCGTGGGGCAGGGACAGGCGCTGGTGCTGGAGCGCTGATCCCGCCGCCCTCGCACCGCACCCGAGAGGCGATCCCCGTATGCGCACCACCGTCGGCATCATCGGAGCCGGTCCGGCCGGGCTGCTGCTCGCCCGGCTGCTGCGCCGGGCCGGCGTGGACTGCGTGGTGCTGGAGGCCCGCGACCGCGCGTACGTCGAGCGGCGCCAGCGGGCCGCGCTCCTGGAGCAGGGCACGGTGGACGTCCTGCGGGCCTGTGGCGCGGCGGAGCGGCTCGACCGGGAGGGCGTCCGGCACGACGGTTTCGAACTGCTGCACCGCGGGCGCCGGCACCGCTTCGGGACGGCGGCGCTCACCGGCGGCCGGACGAACACCCTCTATCCGCAGACCGAGCTGGTCAAGGACCTGATCGCGCTGGCCGCGGCCGACGGCACCCCACTGCTCTTCGAGGCCACGGTGACCGCCGTCGAGGGGCTCGACGGCGACCGGCCGGTGCTCCGGTACGGCCACGCCGGCCGGGAGGAGACGCTGGAGTGCTCCTACGTGGCGGCCTGCGACGGCTCGTCCGGCGCCGGCCGCCGGGCGCTGCTCGCCACCGGCGCCGCCCGGCTGCGCGAACACGCCTACCCCTACGCGTGGCTGGGCGTCTTCGCCGACGCCCCGCCCGCCTCCGACGAACTGGTCCTCTCCGGCCACGAGCGGGGCTTCGCCCTGCACAGCATGCGCTCGCCCGAGGTCTCCCGGCTCTACCTCCAGGTGCCGGCCGGCACCGCGCCGGAGGACTGGCCGGACGACCGGCTCTGGGCCGAACTCGACGCCCGGCTGGCCACCCCCGGCCACCCCCTCCACCACGGCCCGGTCACCGCCAAGGCCGTCATCCCGCTCCGCGGCCAGGTCGTCGAGCCGATGCGCCACGGGCGGCTGCTGCTGGCCGGGGACGCCGCCCACCTCGTCCCGCCCACCGGCGCCAAGGGCCTCAACCTCGCCGTCGCGGACGTCGTCACGATGGCCCGGGGCCTCGCCCACCGGCGGCGCACCGGCTCGGCCGCGCTCCTGGACCGCTACTCGGAGCTGTGCCTGCGCCGGGTGTGGCAGGTGCAGGAGTTCTCGCACGCCATGACCGTCCTGCTGCACGCGGCGCCCGACGCCGACGCCTACGAGCGGCGGCTGCGCACCGCCCGCCTCGACCGCCTCACCACTCCCACCGCCGCTGCGGCGGAGTTCGCGGAGAACTACGCGGGGCTGCCGATGGACGCGCCTCTCATCTGACGGCGGCGGCATCCGACGGCCGGCGGCCCCTGGCGAGCGGGGGCCCGCCGGTGTTCGGCCGGTGCCCGTCCTCGAACCGCCGGATCCGCGGCGGCCGTGGGGCAGCCTGTGCCCGCCCTCGAACAGGCGCCCTCCGCCCCTGGGTAGGGGGCCGCTCCCCCTGGGTAACCACAGCCCATGACGCCCCTCGACACCCTTCCGCCGCCGCCCCCGCCTTACCTGGGCATACCGCAACGCCGGCCCCAGCAGCCTCCGTTGTCTCTCTTATGCGACCCGGACGCGGTCGAGCTGACCGGCCCGGTCTTCGGCCCCGCCGACGTGGACCCCGCGGACGCCGATCTGACCCGGCGTCACCCGGGCGAGCCGATCGGCGAACGCATCACGGTCGCCGGGCGCGTCACGGACCGGCGCGGCCGGCCGGTGCGGGGCCAGCTCGTCGAGCTGTGGCAGGCGAACGCGGCGGGCCGGTACGCGCACCCGAACGACCGCCACCCCGCCCCGCTGGACCCGAACTTCACGGGCGCGGGCCGCTGCCTGACCGACGACGAGGGCCGCTACCGCTTCGTCACCATCAGACCCGGCGCGTACCCCCTCGACGGCCGCTCCGCCGTCTGGCGCCCGCCGCACCTGCACTTCTCGGTGTTCGGCACGGCCTTCGCCCAGCGGCTGGTGACCCAGATGTACTTCCCCGGCGACCCGCTGCTGGCCCACGACTCCATCGCCCACGCCGTGCCCGAACCCGCCGCCGTCGCCCGGCTGGTGGCCGCCTACGACCCGGCGCTGAACATCCCGGGCCGCGCCCTGGGCTACTGCTGGGACATCGTGCTGGACGGCCCGGCCGCGACCTGGACGGAGGGGAGCCGTTGATGCCGCCCGCACCGGGCACGCCGTCCCAGACGTCCGGTCCGTACGCCGGGCTCGGCCTGCCCTTCCCCGGCGGCGGCGACCTCGTCCCCGCCGGGCACCCCGGCGCGGTCACCCTGCACGGCCACGTCCTCGACGGCGAGGGCGCGCCCGTGCCCGGGGCGGTGCTGGAGCTCTGGCAGCCGGGCCCCGACGGCTCCCGCGCGGGCGCTCCCGGCAGCCTCCGCCGCGACGGCGTGACGTTCACCGGCTTCGCGCGCGTCACCACCGGCGCCGACGGCCACTACGCCCTCCGCACCCTGCTGCCGGGCGGTGTGCCGTACGCGGCGCTGTGCCTGCACGTACGGGGGTTGCAGCGGCACCTGTGCACGCGGGCGTACTTCTCGCGGCCCGCGGACGACCCGCTGCTCGCCTCCGTCCCGGAGGAGCGGGTCGGCACCCTGCTGGCCGTCCCCGAAAGGCCGACGGCGGGGGCGCCCCCGGCGTACCGCTTCGACGTACGGCTGCGGGGCGAGGGGGAGACGGTCTTCCTGACGGTGTGACGTGCCCCGGTCCCGCCCTTTCACCGTTTCTTGCAGGGGCTGCGCCCCCGCACCCCCCAAGCGCCCTGCGGGCGCTGTCCTCAAACGCCGGACGGGCTGAAACAGCCCGTCCGGCGTTTGAGGACAACCGCGCGCAGCGCGGTTTCGGGGGTCTGGGGGCTTGCCCCCAGGAAACGGTGAAAGGGCGGGACCGGGGCACCCCTCCGGCGAGCTCCTAGCGCGCCGTCCGCTCGTGCACGAACTCGACCAGCCGGGTCAGCGCCGCCGGATCCGTGGTGGGCAGCACCCCGTGACCGAGGTTGAAGACGTGCCCCTCCAGACCCCGAGCCGCCTCCAGAACGTCGGCCGCCTTGGCCTCCACCGCCTCACGCGGAGCGAACAGCACGGCCGGGTCCAGGTTGCCCTGGATCGCCTTGCCGGGGCCGACCCGCCGGGCCGCCTCGTCCAGCGGCACCCGCCAGTCCGCGCCGACGACGTCCGCGCCCGCCTCGCCCATCAGCCCGAGCAGTTCGCCCGTCCCCACGCCGAAGTGGATGCGGGGCACGCCGTACCCGGCGACGGCGTCGAAGACCTTGCTCGACGCCGGCATCACATGGCGGCGGTAGTCGGCCGGGGCCAGGGCGCCGACCCAGGAGTCGAAGAGCTGCACGGCGGAGGCGCCGGCCTCGATCTGGACCTTCAGGAAGGCGGCGGTGATGTCCGCGAGCCGGTCCAGCAGGTCGGCCCAGAGCTCCGGGTCGCCGTACATCAGCGCCTTGGTGTGCTCGTGGTTGCGCGAGGGGCCGCCCTCGACCAGGTAGCTGGCCAGGGTGAAGGGCGCGCCGGCGAAGCCGATGAGCGGGGTGGCGCCGAGCTCGGCGGTGAGCATCCGGACGGCCTCGGTGACGTACGCGACGTCACCGGCCTCCAGCGGACGCAGCCGCTCCAGGTCGGCGCGGGTGCGGATCGGCCGCTCGACGACCGGGCCGACGCCGGGCTTGATGTCGAGGTCGATGCCGATGGCCTTCAGCGGCACCACGATGTCGCTGAAGAAGATGGCGGCGTCCACGTTGTGCCGGCGCACCGGCTGGAGGGTGATCTCGGTGACGAGCTCGGGCCGCATGCAGGACTCCAGCATGGGGATGCCCTCGCGGACCTTGCGGTACTCGGGGAGCGAGCGGCCCGCCTGCCGCATGAACCACACCGGCGTATGCGGCACGGGCTCGCGCCGGCACGCCCGCAGGAACGCCGAATCGTATGCCGCTCCGCGGCCCGTCTGCTGCTCGCCCATCTCACTCATGCCCCAAATCTTCGCACGGGCCGAACGAGTGACCCGCGCATGTGGGTGTCCCTACCCGGAACCGGCGGTCGTTCCGCCTAGTCTTCCGGGCATGGCTGCGGCGCACGGACACCACGAGGACGGTCCGGACGACGTGGGTGGGGAGGGCTCCCCGTCCGTCTTCCGGCAGGCGGTCGCCGGGCTGCAGGGCGTGCTCCTGCGGCCCGAGATCGAACTCGACGCCACCCCGCCGCCCCAGCGGCTGGCCCCCTTCTCCTACGCGCTGGAGGCGGCGGTCGTGGTGGACGACGAGGAACTGGCGGACGGGCGGCTGATCCTGCTGCACGATCCGGCCGGGCACGACGCGTGGGGCGGGACCTTCCGCCTGGTCACGCTGGTGCACGCGGATCTGGAGGAGGAGATGGCGGCGGACCCGCTGCTGCCGGAGGTGTGCTGGTCCTGGCTGACCGGGGCGCTGGAGGCGCGCCGGGTGCCGTACGCGGCGCCGAGCGGCACGGTGACGCGCGCGGGCTCGCACTACTTCGGGGGCCTGCGGGAGCGTCCGCCGTCCACGCAGATCGAGATCCGCGCGTCGTGGTCGCCGATCGAGCCGGGCGGGCCCGGCGG
>NZ_JBPQTX010000030.1:0-38726 GCF_051386555.1 Streptomyces sp. URMC 126 | reverse complement strand
TTGTGTATAAGAGACAGGGTGCGGGCGTCCTGGGGGGATCCGCAGAACGCGCTGGAGCCGGCCAACACCAACGAGGTGCAGGGCGGGAAGGTGCTCGACCTGATCTTCCGGGGGCTCAAGCGGTACGACCCCGAGACCGGCGCCGCCACGGACATGCTGGCCGAGAAGATCGAGTCGGACGATGCCCAGAACTTCACCGTCCACCTGAAGGACGGCTGGACGTTCAGCAACGGGGAGAAAGTCACCGCACAGTCGTTCGTCGACGCGTGGAATTACGCGGCGCTGGTCGACAACCGGCAGAAGAACGCCGCCTTCTTCGCCTATGTCGACGGTTACGACAAAGTGCACCCCGCCCGGGGCGAGCCCACCGCGAAAACTCTTGCCGGGCTCGTCGTCAAAGACCCCAGGACGTTCACCGTCAAGCTCCGCACCAAGTTCTCCACGTGGCCCGACACGCTCGGCTACCCGGCCTTCGCCCCGCTGCCCCGGGCCTTCTTCGAGGACCACGCGGGCTGGCTGCGGAAGCCCGTCGGCAACGGCCCGTACGCCATCGACGCCTATACGCGGGGTTCCGTCATGCGGCTCAGCAGATGGGACGGGTACCCGGGCCCGGACAAGGCGCTCAACACCGGCGTGGAACTCCGCGTCTACACCGACAACAACACCGCGTACACCGACCTCCAGGCCGGCAACATCGACCTCGTCGACGACATCCCGAGCACCCAGCTGAGAAACGTCAGGAAGGACCTCGGGAACCGTTACCTCAACCAGCCGGCCGGCATTCTCCAGACCCTCGTCTTCCCGCTGTACGACGGGAGATGGACGAAACCCGGGATGGAGAAGGTCCGGCGGGGGCTGTCCATGGCGATCGACCGGGAACAGATCACCCGGCGCATCTACCGCGGCACCCGGACCCCGGCCGGCGACTGGACGTCACCCGTCCTCGGCGACAAGGGCGGGTACAAGGCCGGGCTGTGCGGCGAGGTCTGCACCTACGACCCGGGCCGGGCCCGGCAGTTGATCCGGGAGGGCGGCGGGCTGCCCGGCGGGCGGGTCACCCTCACCTCCAACGTCGACACCGGATCCCACCGCGTCTGGATGGACGCCGTCTGCAACAGCGTCAACAACGCCCTGGGCGACGACCGGGCGTGCACCGTCAACCCCGTCGGCACCTTCGCCGACTTCCGCAACAAGATCACCCAGCAGCGGATGACCGGCCTGTTCCGCTCCGGCTGGCAGATGGACTACCCGCTCATCCAGAACTTCCTCCAGCCCACCTACTACACCGACGCCTCGTCCAACTACGGCAAGTTCAGCGACGCCCGCTTCGACCGGCTGGTCGACGAGGCCAACGCCGAGTCGGACACCGGGAAGGCGGTGGCGCGGTTCCAGGACGCCGAGCGGGTCCTCACCGAGCTGATGCCGGCCATCCCGCTCTGGTACCAGAACGGGAACGCCGGCTACACCGCCGACCTCTCCGACGTGACGCTCAACCAGTTCAGCGTGCCCGTCTACGAGCGGATCAAGGTCAGGTGACCCGCGCCGCCGAGACCGTCCGCACCGCCGCCCGACCGACGAACCGAGGACGAGGAGGGGTCCCATGGGACGGTATGTGATCCGCCGGCTGCTCCAGATGATCCCGGTGTTCATCGGCAGCACCTTCCTCATCTTCTTCATGGTCTACGCCCTCGGCGACCCCGTCGCCGCCCTCTTCGGCGACAAGGCGCCCGACCCGGCCGTCGCCGCCCGCATCCGCGCCGAGCTCTACCTCGACCAGCCGCTGTGGAAGCAGTACCTGCACTACATGGGCCAGATCCTCACCGGGGACTTCGGCACCGCCTTCACCGGGCAGCCCGTGCTGGAGCTGATGGAGGACGCCTTCCCGGTGACCCTGCGGCTGACGATCGTCGCCGTGGCCTTCGAGGTCGTCGTCGGCATCGCCCTCGGCGTGGTCAGCGGGCTGCGGCGCGGCCGGCCGGCCGACACCACCGTGCTGATGGTCACCCTGATCGTCGTCTCGGTCCCCACCTTCGTCAGCGGCTACCTCCTCCAGTACCTCTTCGGCGTGAAGTGGGCGGCCGTCTCCCCGTCCGTCTCGCCCGAGGCGACCTTCGCCGAACTGCTGCTCCCCGGCGCCGTACTGGGCCTGGTGTCGCTCGCGTACGTCACCCGGCTGACCCGCACCTCGCTCGCCGAGAACGCCCGCGCCGACTACATCCGCACCGCCGTCGCCAAGGGCCTGCCGCGCCACCGCATCGTCCTCCGGCACCTGCTCAGGAACTCGCTGATCCCCGTGGTCACCTTCATCGGCGCGGACATCGGCGCGCTGATGGGCGGCGCCATCGTCACCGAGCGGATCTTCAACATCCACGGCGTCGGATACCAGCTCTACCAGGGCATCCTCCGGCAGAACTCGCCCACGGTGGTCGGCTTCGTGACCGTCCTCGTCCTCGTCTTCCTCCTCGCCAACCTGATCGTCGACCTCCTCTACGCCGTGCTCGACCCGAGGATCCGCCATGTCTGAGCCCCCGTACCCGCGTCCCCCGGAGGAACCGGCCGTCACCGGACCCGTCAGCCCCGGCGACGGCGGCGCCGCACGGCTGGCCTCCCGCGAGGCGGAGACCCTGGAGCGGCTCCCGGACAAGCCCGCGGAGCCGGTACCGCGCGCCACCGAGAAGGCGCGCAGCCTGTGGTCCGACGCCTGGCACGACCTGCGCCGCAACCCCGTCTTCCTGCTCTCCGCCCTGGTCATCGCCTTCCTGCTGCTGATCACCGTCTGGCCGGGGCTGGTGGCGGGCGGGAACCCGCTCCAGTGCGACCTCGCCAAGTCCCAGGAAGGCTCCCAGCCCGGCCACCCCTTCGGCTTCGACGCCCAGGGCTGCGACGTCTTCACCCGCACCATCCACGGCGCTCGCGCCTCGATCACCGTCGGCGTCTGCGCCACCGCCGGCTCCGCGCTGCTCGGCAGCGTCCTCGGCGGGCTCGCCGGGTTCTACGGGGGCTGGTGGGACGCGCTGCTCTCGCGGTTCGCCGACGTCTTCTTCGGCATCCCCATCATCCTCGGCGGCCTCGTCTTCCTCTCCGTCGTCACCGGCGGCTCCGTCTGGCCCGTCGTCGGCTTCATCGTCCTGCTGGGCTGGCCGCAGATCTCCCGCATCGCGCGCGGCGCGGTCGTCGCCGCCAAGCAGCACGACTACGTCCAGGCCGCCCGCGCGCTCGGCGCCGGCGACCGGCGGCTGCTGCTCCGGCACATCGCGCCCAACGCGGTGGCCCCCGTGATCGTCGTCGCCACCATCGCCCTCGGCACCTACATCGCCCTGGAGGCCACGCTCTCGTTCATCGGCGTCGGCCTCAAACCGCCCACCGTCTCCTGGGGGATCGACATCTCCAACGCCTCCAACCAGATCCGCAACGCCCCCCACATGCTGCTCTGGCCGGCCGGATTCCTCAGCGTGACGGTGCTCGCGTTCATCATGCTCGGCGACGCGGTGCGCGACGCCCTCGACCCCAGACTGCGCTGAGGAGGCGGCCCGTGAGCGACCCGCTGCTCGAAGTCCGCGACCTGCACGTCGAGTTCCGCACCCGGGACGGCGTCGCCAAGGCCGTCAACGGCGTCAGCTGCACCGTCGAGGCGGGGGAGACGCTGGCCGTGCTCGGCGAGTCCGGGTCGGGCAAATCGGTGACCGCGCAGGCGGTGATGGGCATCCTGGACTCGCCGCCCGGCCGTGTCACCGGCGGCCAGGTCCTCTTCCGCGGCCAGGACCTGCTCACCATGGGCGCCGAGCACCGCCGCCGGCTGCGCGGCGACCGGCTGGCCATGATCTTCCAGGACGCCCTGTCGGCGCTCAACCCGGTGCTGACCGTCGGAGCCCAGCTCGCCGAGATGTACGAGGTCCACCAGGGCATGACCCGCAGGGACGCGCGGGCCCGCGCGGTCGACCTGATGGACCGGGTGCGGATCCCGGCGGCCAAGGACCGGGCCGGGGACTACCCGCACCAGTTCTCGGGCGGTATGCGGCAGCGCATCATGATCGCGATGGCGCTGGCCCTGGAGCCGGACCTGATCATCGCGGACGAGCCGACGACGGCGCTGGACGTCACCGTCCAGGCGCAGGTCATGGACCTGCTCGCGGAGTTGCAGCGCGAGTTCACCATGGGGCTCATCCTCATCACCCACGACCTCGGGGTCGTCGCCGACGTCGCCGACCGGATCGCGGTGATGTACGCGGGACGCGTCGTCGAGAACGCCCCCGTCCGCGACCTGTACGCCGCCCCCGCCCACCCGTACACCCAGGGGCTGCTGGAGTCCGTCCCGCGCCTGGACCGCAAGGGCAGGGAGCTGCACGCGATCAAGGGGCTGCCGCCCAGCCTGGTGGACATCCCGCCCGGCTGCCCCTTCAACCCCCGCTGCCCCAGGGCCCGGGACGTCTGCCGCACCGACCGGCCGCCGCTCTTCCCGGTGGCACCCGGCCGCAGCAGCGCCTGCCACTTCTGGAAGGAGACCCTCGATGCGAGCTGACGGCGGGGCCGTCCTGGAGGTGCGCGACCTGGTCAAGCACTACCCGCTGACCCGGGGCGTCCTCGTCCGCCGGCAGACCGGCGCCGTCCGGGCCGTCGACGGCGTCTCCTTCGACCTGCGCCGCGGCGAGACCCTCGGTGTCGTCGGCGAGTCGGGCTGCGGCAAGTCCACCCTGGCCCGGCTGCTCGTCAACCTCGAACGGCCCACCGCCGGAAGCATCCTGTACAAGGGTGAGGACATCACCAAGCTGTCGGGCCGGGCGCTGAAGGCGGTCCGGCGCAACATCCAGATGGTGTTCCAGGATCCGTACACCTCGCTCAACCCCCGGATGACCGTCGGCGACATCATCGGCGAGCCCTTCGACATCCACCCCGAGGTGGCCCCCAAGGGCGACCGGCGCCGGCGGGTACGGGAGCTGCTGGAGGTCGTCGGCCTCAGCCCCGAGCACGTCAACCGCTATCCGCACCAGTTCTCCGGCGGCCAGCGGCAGCGCATCGGCATCGCCCGCGGGCTCGCCCTGCGCCCCGAGATCATCGTCGCCGACGAGCCCGTCTCGGCGCTGGACGTCTCCGTCCAGGCCCAGGTCGTCAACCTGCTGGAACGGCTCCAGGACGAGTTCGAGCTGTCGTACGTCTTCATCGCCCACGACCTGTCCGTCGTCCGGCACATCTCCGACCGGGTGGCCGTGATGTACCTCGGCCGGCTGGTGGAGGCGGGTACGGACGTCCAGATCTACGACCACCCCACGCACCCCTACACCCAGGCGCTGCTCTCCGCCGTGCCCGTCCCCGACCCGTCCGTCCGCACCCGCCGCGACCGCATCCTGCTGGTGGGCGACGTCCCCTCGCCGGCCAACCCGCCGTCCGGCTGCCGCTTCCGCACCCGCTGCTGGAAGGCGCGGCGCCGGTGCGCCGAGGAGGTGCCGGCACTGGCGGTCCCGGAGGGCTTCCGGGAGAGCGGCGGCCCGGCGGCGCACGTGTCCGCCTGCCACTACGCGGGGGAGCGGCGGGTGGTGCCGACGGCGGTGGAAGGGGAGGAGTGAGAACGGCGTAGCCCCGCTTCCTCCCCGAGCCCCGCGAACGCTCTCCCCGCCGGCTGACAAGTACGGTCCGAGGGTCGCTGACCACGCGGCCGGGGAAGGGAGGTGGCCGGTGGAATCCGACGACGAGTTGCTGGCGCGCTCGGCAGGGGAGGCGCGGGCCTTCGAGCCGCTGGTCGGGCGGCACGCGGCCGCGCTGCACGGGTACTTCGCGCGCCGGGCGCCCGGGGCGGCGGACGACCTGCTCGCGGAGGCGTGGCTCCAGGCGTTCACGGCGCGCGGGACGTACGACCCGGCACGCGGCACGGCACGCGCCTGGCTGTTCGGGGTGGCCCGCAACGTACTGGCGGCGCATTGGCGCGGGGAGGTCCGGCACCGGCGGACCGCACCGGCGGACGAGCCGAGCAGCGACCCCTGGCACGCGGTCGACCGGCGGCTGGACGCGGCGGCGGTGGCGCCGCTGATCCGCGACACCCTCGCGGAACTCCCGCACGTGGAACGGGAGCTGATGCTCCTCGTCGCCTGGGAGCAGCTGAGCCCCACCGAGGCCGCCGCCGTGGTCGGCATCCCCGCCGGCACGGCCCGCTCCCGGCTGCACCGCGCGCGGACCCGGCTGCGCGCGGTCCTCGGCCCGTCCCGGAAGCTCCCCCTGACAGGAGACCTCACATGAGTGGGAACGACCGCAACGACAGCGAGGAACAGGACTTCCTGGACTTCCCCGGCGCCGACCGGCTGCGCGCGGCCGGCCGAGTCGACCCCCCGCACCCGGACGCCGTCGCGGCGGCCCTGGACGCCGTACGGGCCGCCGTCCGGGCCGAGGAGCGCGGCGCGGCGCCGCGGGCCGGCACGCGCGCGCCGGACACGGGCGGCGCGGTGCCGCTCCGCGCCCACTGGCGCCGCCGCGCGCCGATGCTCGTCTCCGCCGCCGCGGTGGTGGCCGTCGCCGTGGGGGCGGCCGTCTGGTTCGGGCCGGGGGACGGCGAGGGGCGGGTCCGTCCGGCGAAGACGGCGGCCCAACCGGCGGAAGAGGTCGCTCCGTACTGGGAGGTGCGGACCGAGTACCTGCACCAGGACAAGGGGTTCCGGCTCCCCGTGGAGCGCGGCACCACGTGGCACAGCCAGGACGGGGTCTGGGAGCGGAAGGACGGCGAGTCCCCGCGCCGGGAGAGCGCCAAGGGCGACCTGAACACCGAGTTCCGGGTGAACGGCACGGTCATCCCCTGGAACGACTTCGCGAACCTGCCCGCCGATCCGAAGGCGCTCAAGGAGAAGTTCGGCTACCAGGGGCCCAAGGAGAACGATATGAGCCTGGGCGGTTACTTCTTCAGCATCGAGAACGTGCTCGCCCAGTCGCCCGCTCCGTCCCGGGTCCGGGCCGCCTTCGCCGACCTGTTGGCGTCCACTCCGGGTGTGCGGGCGGTCGGCACGGTGAAGGACACCAAGGGACGGACCGGCACGGGCATCGACTACATCAGCGAGAACCAGCGGTTCAGGCTGATCCTCGACCAGCGCACCCACCGCCTTCTCGAGTCGGCCGAGACGCTGGTGGCGGACGCCGCCCCGGACGACCACTTCTGGGCCGGCCGCAAGGGGGGAACGCTGCTCGGGCGCACCACGTACCTGGTGTCCCGGCCGTTGTGGAAGAAGCCCGCCGAACTGGAGACGGAGGCGGCCCGGCCGTCCTCCTCCCGGCGGCCGACGGGGAACGGCTGACGTCAGGGCGTGCGGTCTCGGCCGCGCGCCACCGGCTCCGGAAAATGACAAGCAGACAAATGTCCCTCCCTGCTCCCCTCCGCCCGCACCAGCGGCGGCTCCTCCGTGGCGCACTTCTCCGCCGCCTTCCAGCAGCGCGTCCGGAAGCGGCAGCCGGACGGCGGGGAGACCGGGGAGGGGACGTCGCCGGTGAGGCGGATGCGGTCGGGGGCGGCGGGGGGCTCCGTCGCCGCGCCCGGTTCCGGGACCTCGGGGACGGCGGAGAGCAGGGCGTGGGTGTACGGGTGCCGGGGGCGGCCGTAGATGTCGTCACGCGGGCCCACCTCGACGATCCGGCCCAGGTACATCACCGCCACCCGCTGCGAGAAGTGCCGGACGACGGCGAGGTCGTGGGCGATGAACAGGAAGGCGATGCCCAGTTCCCGGCGCAGGGTCTTCAGCAGGTTGACGACCTGTGCCTGGATGGACACGTCCAGGGCGGAGACCGGCTCGTCCGCGATGATCACCTTGGGGTCGAGGGCGAGCGCGCGGGCGATGCCGACGCGCTGCCGCTGGCCGCCGCTGAACTCGTGCGGGAAGCGGTTGTAGTGCTCGGGGTTGAGGCCCACGGTGTCCAGCAGTTCCCGGACCCGGGCCTCCCGGCCGCCGGGCGGGCGGATGCCGTTGACCTCCATCGGACCGGCGATGATCCGGCCCACGGTCTGCCGCGGGTTGAGCGAGGAGTACGGGTCCTGGAAGATCATCTGGATCTGGGAGCGGACGGGCGCGAGCCGCCGGCGGTCCGCGTGGGTGATGTCCTCACCCTGATAGGTGATCCGGCCCGCCGTCGGTTCCAGCAGCCGGGTGAGCAGCCGGCCGGTGGTCGACTTGCCGCAGCCGGACTCGCCGACGAGGCCGAACCCCTCCCCGGCCCGGACCGCCAGGTCGACGCCGTCCACGGCCCGTACCGCGCCCACCCTGCGCCGGATCGGGAAGCCGCCCAGGACCGGGAAGTGCTTGGTCAGCCCCTCGGCGACCAGGATGTCGTCCGTCATGCCTCGCTCCTCGGACCGGCCGGCGCCGGGGGCCGTTCGATGAACTGGGGGTGCCGCCGGCCGGGCGGCAGGTGGCAGGCCGCGCCGCGGCCGGCCGGCAGCTCCGGGCGCTCGGTGGCGCAGCGGTCGCCCGGCACCTCCCCGGTCCAGGCGCAGCGCGGGTGGAAGGGGCAGCCGGGCGGCGGGGCCAGCAGGCTGGGCGGCGCGCCCGGGACGGGCACCAGCGGCGCCTCCGGGTCGGAGGTCAGCCGGGGCATCGAGCCCAGCAGCCCCCAGGTGTAGGGGTGCCGCGGGTCGCGCAGCACCTCGCGCACGGTGCCGCGCTCCACTGCCCGTCCGGCGTACATCACCAGCAGGTCGTCCGCCGTGCGGGCGACGACGCCCAGGTCGTGGGTGATGAGGACGATCGCCGAACCGGTCTCCCGCTGGAGCTCCTTGAGCAGGTCGAGGATCTGCGCCTGGACGGTGACGTCCAGGGCGGTGGTGGGTTCGTCGGCGATCAGGAGTTCGGGGTCGCAGACCAACGCCATCGCGATCATGGCGCGTTGGCGCATGCCGCCCGAGAACTGGTGCGGGTAGTCGTCGACGCGCCGCGCGGCGTGCGGGATGCCGACCCGGTCCAGCATCTCGACCGCCCGCAGCCGGGCCGCGCGCCGGGAGGCGCCGGTGTGCTTGCGGTACGGCTCGGCGATCTGCCGGCCGACCGTGTAGTAGGGGGAGAGGGCGGTCAGCGAGTCCTGGAAGACCATCGCCGCCTTGACGCCGCGCAGCCGCTCCAGCGTGGTCTCGGACGCGCCCGTCACCTCCTTCCCGTCCAGCAGCACCTGCCCGGTGATCTCGGTGCTGCGCGGGTCGTGCAGGCCGAGCACGGTGAGGGCGGTGACGGACTTGCCGGAGCCGGACTCGCCGACGATGCCGAGCGTGCGTCCGCGCTCGACGTCGAGGGAGAGGCCGTCGACGGCCTTGACGACGCCGTCCTCGGTCCGGAAGCGGACGCGCAGGTCGCGGATGGAGAGGAAGGGGGCGGAGGGCGGCTGCGTCTCCGCGGGGGCGCGAGGCGGCCGCGCTTCCGCGGGGCCGGGCGGCGGGCTGGCGTTCATCGGGGCGCTCCTTGCCTGTCCTGGGGCCTCAACCGAGCCGCACGCGCGGGTCGATCACCGCGTACGCCGCGTCCACGACGATGTTGGCGACGACGATCGCCGTGCAGGCGACCAGCATCACGGCCATCAGCGTGGGCAGATCGGTCTCGCTCACAGAGGAGACGGCGAGCCGGCCGAGCCCGTGCAGGCTAAAGGTGAACTCGGTGACGATCGCCCCGCCGAACAGCGAGCCCAGGTCGATGCCGAAGAGGGTGACGATCGGTGTCAGCGCGCCCCGCCAGGCGTAGCGGAAGAAGACCGTGCGGCGGCCGAGGCCCTTGGCGCGGGCGGTACGGACGTGGTCCTCGGAGAGCTGCTCGATCATCTGGGAGCGCGTCATCCGGCTGTAGTTGGCGATAAAGATGATCGACAGCACCAGCCAGGGGATGATCATCCCGGTGAACCACTTCACCGGGTCCTCGGTGATCGGGTGGTACGCCGGGTTGTCGAACCAGTGCAGTCCGCTGACGAACACGGCGAGCGCGACGACGCCCACGAAGTAGATCTGGAGCGAGTTGCCGATCAGCGACAGCGAGCTGAAGAACTTGTCGATCCAGGTCCCCCGGAAGGCGGCGGCGACCATCCCGATGCCGACGCCCACGACGAGGAAGACGACGGCCCCGCCCAGGGCGATCGACAGGGTGGTCGGGAAGCGGTCCACGATGGTGTCCCAGACCGGCTGCTGGTTGGAGAACGAGTAGCCGAGGCAGGGCGCCGGGCAGTGGCCCACCGAGAAGTCGCGGCCGGTGAAGATGCCGGTCATGTAGTGCCAGTACTGGACGGGCACCGGGTCGTCCAAGCCCAGATTCCGGCGGATCTCGGCCAGCGCGTCGGGGGTGCAGTTCTTCCCGCACGACATCAGGGCGGGCTCGGAGGGCAGCGCGAAGAACAGGAAGAACGTGATCGCGCTGATCAGCAGGACGATGACGATCGCGCCGAGGAACCGGCGGGCGAGGAATCTCAGCATGGCTGCGCGCTCTTCACGGGCCGGGGCGGGTACGGGACGGGGATGGGCGGCTCACTTCACGTACACCCCGGTGGGATCCACGGACCCGTACACCGGGTGGTACTTGACGCCGCCGAGTCCCGAACCCCACAGCGAGAACTGCCGGTTGTAGAAGGTGGGCACGCCCGGGACGTCGTCGGTGAGGATCCGGTCCGCCAGCTTCTGCCACTCGGCGCCCGCCCGCTTCACCTCGGTGATCTTCAGGATGCGGTCGATCTCCGCGTTGACCTTGGGGTCGTCGAGGTGGCCGTAGTTCTGTGAGCCGTCGGCGATCTGCCGGCCGTCGAACAGCGGCGGGACGACGGTCGAGGAGACGGGCCAGTCGGCGCCCCAGGAGGTGCGGTAGATGTCGAACTTGTTGCCCACCTCGGAGATGGAGGTCCGCCAGGTGTTGGCGTCGATCTCCTTCTTCTGCACCTTGAAGCCCGCGCGTTCCAGGGCCTGGGTGACGACGACGGACACCTTCTGCTGTACGTCCGTGTTGGCGTACGCGAAGACGATCTCCTGTCCCTCCTTCCCCGCCTCCTTCAGCAGGGCCCGGGCCTTCTCCGGGTCGCCGGCGGGTTTGGCCTTCTTCCCGTAGGGGTCGGTCGGCTGGTAGCCGTCCATGGCGGGGGAGAGGTAGTTGGTGGCGATGACGCCGGCGCTCGCCCCGCCGTTCTGCTGGAGGATCTGCCCGTTGGGCATGGCGTAGGCGAGGGCCTTGCGGACCTTGACGTCCTTGAGGCGGGTGGTGTTGAAGGAGATGTAGTCGACGTAGGGCTGGATCTCCAGCAGCCGGCGCGCCTTGGTGTCCTTCTGGCCCAGGACCTTCTCGGTCATCTCGGGGGCCACGGCGTTGCTGTACGAGAGGGCGGTCCGGTCCCCGCCCTGGTCGGCGAGGAACCGCCGCGTGGAGTCGGCGAGTTGATGGCCGAAGCTGACCTCGAACCGGTCGGCGTACTGGTGCCGGATCGGGTCGGTCTTCGGATCCCAGTGCTCGTTGCGCACCAGGGTGAGCGACTTGCCGACCTTGTAGCTGCCCACCTTGTAGGGCCCCGAGGAGAAGGGCGCGTTGTCGTACTTGCGCTGTCCGTCCTTCTCCGCCTTCACCGCGCCCACGTTGGGCATGGCCGTCGCGTACGGGGTGTCCGCGTGCGGCGCGCGGAAGTGGAAGACGATCGTTTTGTCGTCCGGGGTGTCCAGGACGGACGGCGGCAGGTGCTTGCCCCCGTACGGGCCGTCGGGCAGCGCCTTGCGGAAGTCGTTGCCGTCCCCGGAGAGCCACTGCGGGATGTAGAGCGGACCGTCGGTCTCGAAGGAGGCGTAGAGCCGCTCGATCCCCCACCGGATGTCCTTGGACGTGATCGGGGACCCGTCCTCGAACTTCAGCCCCTCCTTGAGGGTGAACTTCCAGGTCTTTCCGCCGTCCGACGAGGTGCCGGAGTCCGTCGCCAGGTCACCGACGACCTTCACCCGCCCCTTGTCGTCGATCTTGTACGAGGTGAGGGAGCGGTTGTAGAGCATCTGGTTGGTCAGGACGTCGACGAAGTAGATCTGGCCCGGGTCGAGGTGGTTGAAGGCGTCCCGCTGGAGGACGGTGACCGTGCCGCCCTTCTTCGCGCCCGGCACCTCGGGGGCCGGACCGGCGGCGTCGGCGGCGGTGCCGACGGAGTAGTTGGCGGAGACGGTCTTGTCCTCGCCGGGGCCCTCGCTCTTCCCGTCGCCCCCGCCCCCTCCCCCGCCTCCGCTGCTGCACGCGGAGACCACCAAGGCCCCGGCGGCGGCCAGGGTCATGAGATAAGGGGCCTTGCGTTCGAGTCTCCTCATGGGGTGCACCTGCCTGTCCGTGTGGTGACATTGCCGTGCCGTGCCGTGCTGTGCCCTCAGCGCCGGGTCCGGGGGTCGAACGCGTCCCGGACGGAGTCCCCGAGGAGGTTGAAGGCCACCACGAAGAGGATCATCGCTATCCCGGGGAAGAAGATGTAGGTGATGTCGCTCTCGTAGTACTTGGCGCCGTTGGCGAACATCCGCCCCCAGTCGGGCGTGGGCTCCACGATGCCCACGCCGATGAAGGACAGGCCCGCCTCCGCGGTGACCAGGGCGGGGAGCATCAGGGTGGACTGGACGAGGATCGGCGTCCAGAGGTTGGGCAGCAGTTCCCGGGTGATGATCCGCCACGGGGACGCTCCGGTCACCTTGGCCGCTTCGACGAACTCCCGTTCCCGCAGGCTCAGTACCTGCCCGCGCAGCAGCCGCGCCAACCCCATCCAGCCCAGCGCCCACAGCACCACGATCAGGGTCACGACCCGGAGATAGGTCGGGGTCTCCTTCTCCGGGCTCACGAACAGCGAGTAGACGACCGGGGTGAACGCGACGAACGACAACTGCTGCGGAAAGGCGAGCAGGAGGTCGATGAAGCGTCCCAGGAAGTAGTCCGTCCGCCCGCCGGCGTACCCGGCCGTCACCCCGATCAGCACCCCCGTCACCACGCACAGCGCGGTGGCTGCCGCGGCGATCAGCAGCGAGGTACGGATGCCGTAGACGAGCTGCGTCAGCACGTCCCGGCCCAGCGTCGGCTCGATACCGAACCAGAACCGGCCGGAGATCCCCCCGTTGGGGGCGATCGGGTAGCCGTACTCGTTCAGCAGCCCGGTCTCGTCCAGCCCGTACGTCGCCGTCGGGTTCTTCCCGTACAGCATCGAGATCAGCGGGGCCGCCGCCGCGACGGCGAAGAAGAACAGCACCACGCAGGCCGAGACGACGCCCGCGCGGTCGCGCCGGAACCGCAGCCACATCAGCCGTCCCGGGGAGCGGCCCGCCGGTTCCGCCGGCACGGCGGGTGCCGTCCCGGCGGCCGGGAGGGGAGGAACGGCCGGAGAATGACTCGTCATCGCGCGGCCCCCCGCTGTTCGTGTCGGTTGCACGGGACTGTGGCAACGGCGTCACCGCGCAGTCAAGAGGGCTGCGGTGGGCGGTGTGCTCGGCCGGGGCCCGCGGGGGCCCTTCCGCCGGACGGGCCGCATCGGCCCGTCCGGCGTTCGAGGACGACCGCGCGGAGCGCGGTCCCGGGGGCGCGGGGGCTCGCCCCGCGAGAAGCGGTGAAAGGGCGGGGCCGGGCCCTTACTCGCCCAATGACCGCCGCAGGAAGTCCACCTGCAACAACAGCAGGTTCTCCGCCACCCGCTCCTGCGGAGTCATGTGCGTCACCCCGGAGAGCGGCAGCACCTCGTGCGGCCGCCCCTCCGCCAGCAGCGCCGACGACAGCCGCAACGTGTGCGCCGCGACCACGTTGTCGTCGGCCAGCCCGTGGATGAGCATCAGAGGACGCCGCTCCTCGGCGGCCCCCGACAGCCCCCGCTCGGTGACGAGCGAGTTCCGGTCGTAGACCTCGGGCCGCTCGTCCGGCAGGCCCAGGTACCGCTCCGTGTAGTGCGTGTCGTACAGCCGCCAGTCGGCGACCGGCGCCCCCGCGATGCCCGCGTGGAAGACGTCCGGGCGGCGGAGGACGGCGAGGGCGGCCAGGTAGCCGCCGTAGGACCAGCCGCGGATGGCGACGCGGTCCAGGTCGAGGGGGAAGCGGCCGGCGAGCCCGTGGAGGGCGGCGACCTGGTCGTCCAGGGTGACGCCGGCGAAGTCGTCGCGGATCGCCTTCTCCCAGGCGGGGGAGGTGTGCGGGGTGCCCCGGCCGTCGGCGACCACCACCGCGAAGCCCTGGTCGGCGAACCACTGGGAGGTGAGGTGCGCGTTGTGCGCGGCGACCACCCGCGGGCCATGGGGTCCCCCGTAGGGGTCCATCAGGACGGGCAGCGGACCGTCACCCTCCCGGTAACCGGTCGGCAGCAGCACGGCACACGGGATCCCGCGATCCCCCGCCCGGGTGAACCGGGGGCGCGCGGAGAGCACAGGGGTCTCGGCGAGCGACGCCACGGTGGCCACCGGCTTGCCGTCCCGCAGGACGACGGCCTCGCTGCCCGGGCGGTCCGGCACGGCCGACACCAGGACCGTGACCGCCCCGGAGCGCACCGCGGAGTGCCACCCGCGCCGGTCGGAGAGGCGTTCCGCGCCCCCTTCGCCGATCCGCCAGACGTGCGCCGCGCCCGGCTCCGGATCGTCGGCGGCGGCCCCGGCGGACGCTCTGACCAGCACCGACTCATCGGTGATGTCGAGTACGCCGTGGACGAACAACTCGGGTCCGGTGAGCGTCCGTTCACCGACCACCAGGGCGCGCGCCCCGTCGACGTCGGCGATCCGCACCAGCCGGCCGTCCGGCGTCCACGCGGGGACGCCGGAGAAAAGATCCAGCCATTTCGCCGGGTCCTCCTCGGTGAGGAGCGCGCGGGTGGCGCCGGTGGTGGTGTTCACCTCCAGGACCGCCTGCGCGCGCTGGTCGCGCGTCTGCACCAGCAACAGCGGCGGGCCGGCCGCCGACCAGTGCGCCCGGGCCAGGTACGGGAAGCGGTCGCGGTCCCAGGTGACGTCCGTCCGGGAACCGTCCAGTCCGAGCAGGGCCAGCGACACCTCCGCGTTCGGGGTGCCGGCGGCGGGGTAGGCGACCTCGGCCGGCGCCTGGTCCGGCCGGGCGGGGTCGGCGATCCACCAGCGGCGCACCGGCGCGTCGTCCACCCGGGCCGCCAGCAGCGCGTCGCCGTCCGGAGACCACCAGTACCCCTGCGACCGGTCCATCTCCTCCGCCGCGACGAACTCCGCCAGCCCCCACGTGACACCCGCCGCGTCCGGCTCCGCCAGCGGCCGGTCCCCGCCGCCGTCGGCCTCCACTACGCGCAGCGCCCCGCCCGCGACGTACGCCACGTGCCGGCCGTCGGGCGACGGCCGCGGGTCCGCGACCGGCCCGGGGACGGGGAGTTCGACGGCGCTCCCGCCCTGGAGCTCGGCGACGAAGAGCCGCCCCGACAGAGCGAAGGCCGCCAACTCGGCGGCGTCGTCCACCGCGTAGTTCACGATGCCCGCCGAGCCCTCGCGCGCCCGCTCGCGCCGCGCGCGCTCCTCGGGCGACAACTCCTCGTCCGCGCCGCCCAGCAGCACCGCGGGGTCGCCCGCGGGATACTCCCGGCCGTCGTCGAGGTCGAGCACCCACAGCACATGGGAGCGGTCGGTACCGGAGCGGGAGCGCAGGAAGACGACGCGCGAGCCGTCCGGCGCCACGGTGAACGCCCGTGGCGCACCCAGGGTGTAGCGCTGCGTCCGGGCGTACTGGCGGGGGAACGAGAGCTGTCCGGTCATACGGCCGAGCCTAGGGCCGGCCGGTGCCGCGCGGCGAGAAGTCACCGTGCGCCCCGGGCGTGCTCCTGTGCACCGAGTCACGAGAGCTGCGCGGAAAGTTATGATCCCTCACGCAGAGGGGGCGTCCCCGTACCGCGTCCCCGCATCCCCGCCGCGTGCCTCCACGGGCGTGCGCGCCGTTCGACCTGCCGTCCGTCTGCCGTCCGTTCGACCGCGTATCTGGAGGTGAACCGCTGTGGCGCTCTCGATTTCGGCGGTGGTGCTGCTGGCGATCATCGTGATCCTGCTCTGCCGGAAGTCGGGGCTGAAGGCGGGTCACGCCGCGATCTGTGTCCTCCTGGGGTTCTACCTCGCGAGCTCGACCGTCGCCCCCACCCTCCACCAGCTGACGAAGAGCGTCACGGCGATGATCGGCGGTATCAAGTTCTGACCGTTCCGGCGGGCGTCCGGGGCCCGGGCGCCCCGGCGGGCCCGCGGTCGGCTGCCGCGCGGTGCCGTCCGGCTCGTAGGCTGTTCCCATGACCGACCTTCCCGGCCGCCGGCTGCTCCTGGTGCACGCGCACCCGGACGACGAATCGATCAACAACGGCGCGACCATGGCCAAGTACGCGGCCGAGGGTGCCCACGTCACCCTGGTGACCTGCACGCTCGGCGAGGAGGGCGAGGTGATCCCGCCGGGCCTCGCCCACCTCGCGGCCGACCGGGAGGACGCCCTCGGCGCCCACCGCGCCGGCGAACTGGCCGCGGCGATGAAGGAGCTCGGCGTCACCGACCACCGCTTCCTGGGCGGCCGGGGGCGCTACCGGGACTCCGGGATGATGGGCGCGCCGCAGAACGACCGGCCCGGCAGTTTCTGGAGAGCGGACGTCGACGAGGCCGCCGCGTCCCTCGTAGAGGTGATTCGCGAGGTCCGTCCGCAGGTGCTGGTCACCTATGACCCGCACGGCGGCTACGGCCACCCCGATCACATCCAGGCGCACCGGGTGGCCATGCGGGCGGTGGAGCTGGCGGCCGAGACCGCGTTCCGCCGGGACCTCGGCGCGCCCCACGAGGTGGCCAAGGTCTACTGGAACTGCGTACCGCGCTCGGTCGTCGAAGCGGGCTTCGCGCGGCTGCGCGAGGCCGGGGCGGCGGGCACCCCTCCGTTCCCCGGGGTCGCCGCGCTCGACGACGTGCCGGGCGTGGTCCCGGACGACGAGGTGACGGCCGCTCCGCCCACCGCCGCCCACGCCGCGGCGAAGGCGGCGGCCATGCGGGCGCACGCCACCCAGATCGTGGTGGACGGTCATTTCTTCGCCCTGTCCAACGGGCTGGGCCAGCCGCTTCTGGCCGACGAGTACTACCGCCTCGTGCGCGGCGCGGCGGCGGCCGGCCCGGGGGAGCGGGAGGACGACCTGTTCGCCGGCGTCGCGGACGCGGCGGGCGGGGCCGCTACCGCGCCGGGCCGCGCCGAGGGGCCGGGTGTGCCGTGCTGACCGGAACCCTGACGGCCGGGAAGGTCGCCTCCCACCTGGGCCTCCTCGTCCTCGGCTTCCTGGTCGGGGTGGCGGGCGCGCTGGTGCAAGGCGCCTGGTTCCCCGGCGGGTTGCTGCTCGCCCTGCTGGCCGTCGGCGGCCTCTGCTACGGCGGACGGGTGCTGACGGGCGGCCGGACGGGTGCCGCCGTGGGCGGCGTCGGCTGGCTGCTCGCGGTGCTGCTGCTCGCCCTCAACCGTCCCGAGGGGGACTTCCTGTTCGAGGCCGGTCTCGGGGCGAACGTCTTCATGCTGGGCGGGATGATCGTCGTTGTGATCTGCGCCACCCTGGTGCGGAATCCGCAACCGAACGGGCGCGGCAGCCGACTTGGCCCGTGAGGCGACTGTTTCGTCCGGCGTTTCGCCTGACTTTTCCTTGATGTCGCCCGCCCCCGTGCGGGCCGCGACGGTGCGTATCGCCTGTGGGCGGCCGGGGTATCCGGCGGTCGTCAAGTGCGCGCCCGCGGTGCCCAGTATGGTGGTGGCGCCGCCGAGCCCCCCTGACCTTGGGCATGGGCGACCCCGGAGAGGTCGGAGGGCGGCGGAGAATAACCGGGAGAACCTGCTTTGAGCCGAGAATCTGACAGTCCGTCCTCCGGGCCCCAGGGCCGCGGTGGCGCCGCGTACCCGTCGGGGACTCAGCCCTACGGGTCCGGGGGCGACAGCCGGCCGCACACCGGCCGCAAGCCGGACGCGCCGAAGACCGAGACCACGCTGACCACGCGGATCCGTATCAACATCCCGGGTTCGCGCCCCATCCCGCCGGTCGTGATGCGCACCCCCGTGGGTGACGAGGCACAGGCCGGCGAGGCGGCCGAGGCCCCCGGGACTTCCGGGGCCCCTGGGGCCTCCGGAGCCCCCGAGGCCGCGGCGCGGCAGCGTGACGCGAACGAGCGTCCGCAGGCCGCCGCGCCCGCCCGGCGGGCCGAGCCGCCCGCCGCCGCCCCGGCCGCCGAGCCGGAGCGCCCGGCCGAGAAGACCAGCGACTGGTTCGCGCCCCGCAAGCCGGCCGGCGGTTCCACGCCGCCCGCCGGTACCCCCGCGGCCGGCGCGAACGGCCTGCCCCGCCGCACCCCGGCGCCGCGCGGCGCGGTGCCCGGCACCGGCGCGGGCCCCGCCACGGGCGCGGCCCCCGGCATACCGCGCGACCTCGCCGGCGGCGGCGCCGCCCCGCACCCGCCGCTGCCCGGCGACCCGTCCGGGACGGGTGCCGTGCCGCGCCCGGGCGCCCAGGACGGCGGCCCGTGGTCCGGCGGTGCCGGTACGTCCGGTGGTCCGGGTACGTCCGGTGGTCCCGGTACGTCCGGTGACCCGTTCGGCGGTGGAGCCCAGTCCCAGTCCCCGTACCCGCAGGCCCAGCAGGCCCAGCAGTCCCACCAGAGCCACCAGAGCCACCAGAACCGGCAGACGCCGGGTCACTGGCCGGGCGACCCGGCGACGACCGGGTCCGGGCCCGTCCCCGGCGATCCGTTCGCCCACCCGGCGCAGGGTCAGGGCGCCCACCCCGGAACGGGCGGTGGCCAGGCCCCCGGCCAGGGCGGCGCGCCCTGGCCCGGCGGCCCGGAGACCACCGGCGCCATGCCCGTACCGGGCGACCCGTCCGTCACCGGCGCCACGCCGCGGCCCGATGACCCCTTCGGCACCACCCCGGCCACCGGGGGAGCGCCCTGGACCGCCGACGCGCTGACGGGCAACGCCCCGTCCCGCCCCGGCGGTCCGCAGGCGCCCGGCGGCCCGTCGTGGAACGGCCCCGGGAGCGGACCGGCGCACGCGCCGGGCGCGCCCGAGACCACCCAGCAGTTCCCCGCGCCGGGCCCGGGACCGTTCCCCGGCCAGGGCCAGGGCCAGACCCCCGGTCAGGGCGGTCAGGGCCCCCGGCTGCCGTTCCCCGTCGGCAACCGGACGGACACCCCGCACGACGGCTTCCCCGTGGTGCCGCCGCCCGTGGGGCAGTCCCCGGTCGTGCCGCCGCCCGCGCCCTCGCGGAAGCGGGACGAGAACCAGGGCCCGAAGCAGAACCAGAAGCAGGGCAAGAAGAAGAAGGGTGCCGCCAAGGGCGCCCCGCAGGCCGGTCAGCAGGCCGGTCAGCAGCAGCGGTCCGGCCCGAAGGTGCCGCCGCCCGGCCCCACCGGCTCCGTGCCGCCGCCGCCCGGCGCCGCGCGCCCGAACCCGGCCGCGGAGACGCTGGTCAGCGGCGTGCCGCCGGTGACCGCGCCCAACGGGCCGAAGGCTCCGGGCGGCCCGAAGCCGCCGCTCGACGGTGGCGCGCCCCGCGTCGCCGTGCCCAAGCCGCCCGTCGACAGCGGTGCGCCGCGCATCGCCGTCCCCAAGCCCAAGGCGGGCGCGCCCGGCGCCCAGGGCGGCCCGTCGGTGCCCAAGCCCGGCGGTCCGTCGGTCCCCAAGCCGCCGGGCGCGGCCCAGGGCGCCGCGCCGAGCGTGCCCAAGCCCCCGGCCAAGGGCGCCGCGAAGAGCGCGCCCAAGAAGAGCAAGAAGAAGGGCCGTTCCAAGCTCGTCCTGCTCGCCGGCGGCGTGGTCGCGCTGGCCGGTGTCGCCTACGGCGCCGGCCTGGTGATGAACCACTCCGACGTCCCGCAGGGCACCACCGTCCTGGGTGTCGACATCGGCGGCAGCTCCAAGGAGCAGGCCGTGCAGAAGCTCGACGCCAAGGTCGGCAACCGGGCGACCGCGCCGCTGAAGGTGACCATCGGCGGCAAGAAGGTGGACCTCAAGCCGTCCGTGGCCGGGCTGTCCATCGACACACAGGAGACCGTCCGCTCGGTCTCCGGCCGGGACTACAACCCCGTCACCGTCGTCGGCTCCCTGGTCGGCAGCGGCCGGACGGGCCGGCCGACGGTGACCGTCGACGAGGAGAAGGTCGCCGCGGCGCTCAAGTCCCTGGCCGGCGAGTCCGGCGGGGCCAAGGACGGAACGATCCGCTTCGTCCCCGGCAAGGCCGTTCCGGTCTACGGCAAGCCGTACCAGGGCGTCGATGTCGACAAGGGCGTCGAGGCCGTGGCGAACGCCTACCGGGAGCGTGCCGAGACGGGCAAGGACGTCGCCGTGACGCTGCCGACCGTCAGCCGGCAGCCGAAGGTGTCCAACGCCGAGGTGGACCGGATGATGGAGGAGTTCGCCAAGCCGGCGATGTCCGACCGGGTCACGATCCAGACGGACGCGCTGCACCGCGTCCAGTTCGGTCCGGCCTTCTCCCTGCCGAAGATCCTCACGGTCAAGGAGGTCGGCGGCAAGCTCGTCGAGAACTACAACCTTGAGGCGATCAAGTCCCTCTACGGGAAGAGCTTCGACGGTGTGCTGATCACGCGGGGCAACGGCAGCAAGACGCCGGTCACGCCGCAGGACGTCGCCGGCGCGCTCGGCAAGGCGCTGCGCGGCAAGACGACGGCCGAGCGGCTGGTCGTCATCAAGACGAACGTCGGCTGAGCCCGGCGCGTCCACGAAAGGCCCCCGCCCCCTACCGGGACGGGGGCCTTTCCCGTTCGCGAAGGCGCCGGGACCCCGCCCGCCGGGGCATGACATCTGTCATGCCGAGCGCACGACGCCCGACACTGCCCCGCGCGCCGCCGCCCGGCCAGGATGGTGACCATGACCATCACCGCAGGGACGTTCACGGGGGACAGCCGGCGCGCGGGAGCCGTTCCCGCCGTCAGCTTCACGAACGTCAACAAGAGCTACGGCGCCGTGCGGGCCGTGGCCGATCTCGATCTCCGGCTGTACCCGGGCGAGACCGTCGCCCTCCTCGGCCCCAACGGCGCCGGCAAGTCCACCACCCTCGACCTGCTGCTGGGCCTCAGCCGCGCCGACTCCGGCACCGTCGAGCTCTTCGGCACCACCCCGCAGCAGGCGCTCGAACAGGGCAAGGTCGGCGCGATGCTGCAGAGCGGCGGCCTGATGGAGGAGGTCCGGGTCCGCGAACTGGTGCGCCTCGCCTGCGATCTGCACCCGCGGGCGTACCCGGTCGACCGGGTGCTGGAGCAGGCAGGCATCGCCGAGATCGCCGACCGGCTGGTCAACAAGCTCTCCGGCGGCCAGGAACAGCGGGTGCGATTCGCACTCGCGACGGCCGGCGCGAACGACCTCATCGTGCTCGACGAGCCGACGACGGGCATGGACGTCACCTCCCGTCAGACGTTCTGGAGCGCCATGCGCCGGCAGGCGGACGAGGGCCGCGCCGTCCTCTTCGCCACCCACTACCTGGAGGAGGCCGACGCGATCGCGGACCGCGTCATCGTCCTCCACCGCGGCCGGATCCTCGCGGACGGCTCCGCGGCCGAGATCAAGGCCAAGGCCGGCGCCCGCCGGATCGTCTTCGACCTGGAGGGCGAGATCCCGGAGGCCGCGCTGCGCGCCCTGCCGCACCTCGCCGCCCTGGAGGTCTCCGGCCGTACCGTCCGCATCCAGTCCCACGACGCCGACGCCACCGTGCACGCGCTGTACGGGCTCGGGCTGTTCCCGCGCAACCTGGAGGTCGCGGGCCTCGGCCTGGAGCAGGCGTTCATCGCCATCACCGACGCCGCCACCGCCGGGGAGGCGGTCTCCGCATGAACACCCTGATCAGGCTGGAAATCACGCGCACCCTGCGCAACAAGAAGTTCATGTTCTTCTCCGTCCTCTACCCGGCGGCGCTCTACCTGCTGATCGCGTCCGGGTCGAAGAGCGACGAGAAGCTGGGCGACACCGGGCTGACGTTCCCGGTGCTCTACATGGTGTCCATGGCCACCTTCGGCGCGATCACGGCCGTGCTGATCGGCAACGCCGAGCGCATCGCCAAGGAGCGCGAGAAGGGCTGGGTGCGCCAGCTGCGGCTGACCGCGCTGCCGGGCCGCGGCTATGTGACCGCCAAGATCGCCTCGGCCGCCGTGGTGTCCCTCCCCGGCATCCTCGTGGTGTTCGCGATCGCCGCCGCCGTCAAGGGCGTCCGGCTGGAGGCCTGGCAGTGGTTCGCCCTGACCGGTTCCATCTGGGCCGGTAGCTGCGTCTTCGCGGCGCTCGGCGTGGCCATCGGCTACCTGGCCACCGGTGACGCCGTCCGTCCCATCGTGATGATCGTCTACTTCGGCCTGGCCGCCCTCGGCGGCCTGTGGATGCCCTCCGCGGTCTTCCCGCACTGGCTCCAGAAGATCACCGAGTACGTTCCCACCCACGCCTACGCCGGGCTCGGCCAGGCCATCGAGCGCGGCGACGCGCCGGGCGCCAGGGACGTCCTGCTACTCGTCGGCTACCTGGTGCTGTTCGCCGGCGCCGCGGCCTGGCTGTACCGCAAGGACACCCACAAGGCGTGAGCCGGCCTCCGCCGGCCCTGCGGGAGACTCGGGGACATGGACGAGAACGGTGACATGATGATCGGCAGAGCCCCGGAGACCCGGCGGCAGTTCCTGGCCAAGTCGTGCTGGACCGTCCTGTACCTGACCTACCTCCTGTACGCGGTCTCCGACCTCACGGGCGGCCGGCACACACCGGCCGCCACCGCGTTCGGCTGGTGCGGCCTCGGCGCCTTCCTCGTCGGCTACTTCTACCTCGTCTTCGGCCCCCGGCCGGACGGCGGCGCCGGCCGGCCGCAGCTGGCAGTCCTGGCCGGGCTGTTCGCGCTGTCCCTGGTCATGGTGCTGACCCTCGGCGGCCCCTGGCTCGTCCTGATGGTCTACGTCTCCATCTCCAGCGCCGTGATGCTGCCCCTCCGGCGGGCGTTCCAGGCCATCGGCGCGATCGGCGCCACCGTCCTGACCCTGGGCCTGCTCCACGGCGACGTGGACAACGGGCTGCTGATGGTGCTGACGGCGACCCTGCTCGGCGGCGGGGCGATGACGGCCGTCGTCCAGATGGGCCGCACCATGCGCGAACTCCGCGAGGCGCGGGCGGCCGTCGCCCAGCTCGCCGCCAACGAGGAACGCCTCCGGCTCGCCCGCGACCTGCACGACCTGCTCGGCCACTCCCTCTCCCTCATCACCCTCAAGAGCGAGCTCGCCGGCCGGATGCTGCCGGACCGGCCCGAGCAGGCGGCACAGCAGGTCGCCGACATCGAACGCGTCAGCCGCCAGGCCCTCGTCGACGTCCGCGAGGCGGTCACCGGCTTCCGCCGCCCGACCCTGGAGGGGGAACTCGCCGGCGCCCGCACGGCCCTCGCCGCCGCCGGCATCACCGCCGACCTCACCCGGGCCGGCACCGGTCACCCCGATCTCGCCCCCGACGCGGAGGGCGCCCTCGCCTGGGCCCTCCGCGAGGCCGTCACCAACACCGTCCGGCACAGCGGCGCCCGCCGCTGCGAAATCTCCCTCACCGAGAACGGCAACGAACTCCACCTCACCGTCACCGACGACGGCCGGGGACCCCAGCGCCCCCACGGCAACGGCCTGACGGGCCTGGCCGAACGCCTCGCCCTGGCCGACGGCCACCTCACCACCACCCGCACCCCCCGCGGCGGCTTCCGCCTGCGCGCCACCGTTCCCCTGGTACGCCCCACGGCGGACACCTCGTCCCCTACGGGTAACCCGGAACGCGCCTCCTGAGGCGGCTCCCCGAGAACCCATTGCCACCCTGCGGCGACACGCGTCCGTCGAGACACCCCTGACGCCGACCGGCGGCCGACTGGCGGCCCCGGCCCGCGCCCGACCAGCACCGACGCGCGGAACACCCCCGCGCCGCCCCCTACCCTGGCCGCATGACCGAAACCCCCGCCGAGCAGCCAGCCGTCCGCGTCCGCGTCCTCCTCGCCGAGGACCAGTCCATGGTCCGCGAGGCGCTCGCCGCGCTGTTGGACCTGGAGGGGGACATCGAGGTCGTCGCGCAGGTGGCGCGGGGGGACGAAGTGGTGGAGGCGGCGCGGCGGGCGCGGCCGGACGTGGCGTTGCTGGACATCGAGATGCCGGGGCTGAGCGGGCTGGAGGCGGCGGCGCTGCTGGGCCGGGAGGCGCCGGAGGTACGGGTCGTCATCCTCACGACGTTCGGGCGGCCCGGGTACCTGCGCCGGGCGATGGAGGCGGGGGCGTCGGCCTTCCTGGTGAAGGACGCCCCGGCGGCGCGGCTGGCGGACGCCGTGCGCCGGGTGCTGCGCGGGGAGCGGGTCATCGACCCGGCCCTCGCGGCGGCGGCCCTCGCCGAGGGGGCCGACCCGCTGACGGAGCGGGAGCGGTCGGTGCTGCGGGCCTCGGCCGACGGGTCGACCAACGCCGAGCTGGCCAAGGCTCTGCATCTGTCGCACGGGACCGTCCGCAACTACCTCTCCACGGCGATCCGGAAGACCGGGGCGCGGAACCGGGCCGACGCGGTGCGCATCGCGCGGGAGAAGGGGTGGCTCTGAAGCGTGCCGGACGCCGCCGGGCCGCGCGGCCGGGCCACCCCGCCTCCGCCCGGCGTCAGTTGAGCAGCGCCCGCGCCGCCAGCGCCTGCCGCCGCACCGCCTCGGCCGTCTCCGGCTCCACCGGGGCGATCACCTCGGCGTACTCCTCCAGTTCCCGCGCGCCCCGGGCGAACTCGCCTCGCTCGACGAGGAGTTCCGCGTGCTCGTGGCGGAGCCGCGCCGGGTGGCTGGGGAGGAGCAGGGAGAGCTCCACGGCCCAGAGCCGGACCCCGCAGCGTTCGGGGCGGGCGGCCGCCCAGGCGCGGATGTTGTTGAGGATCCGGAGGACGATCTCCAGGGGTTCGGCGGGCGAGAACGCGGCGGGCGGCACCGGGGCGCCCGTGGCGCCGGCGACCAGCAGCCCCGCCTCCTCCTCGGACAGCGTCCGGCCGCCCTCGAAGGGGTCGGCGAGGACGTGCCGCCCCTCGGGGGTGCCGAAGCCGACGACGAAGTGGCCGGGCAGCGCCACCCCGTACACCGGCGCCCCGGCCCGCCGGGCCACCTCCAGCCACACCACGGACAGCAGGATCGGCAGCCCTCTGCGCCGCTCCAGTACCGCGGGGAGCAGGGAGGACTCCAGCCGCCGGTAGTCGGCGGGGGTGCCGTGGAAGCCACAGCGTTCGCCGAGCAGGTCCGCCAGGGCCGCGGCCCAGCGCGCCGGCTCGGCGTGCCGGCCGAGGGCCGGCAGCATCCCGGCGAGCCGGTCCAGTTCCATCTGGGCCGCGTCCAGTTCGCTTTCCCCGAACGCGGGGTCCGCCTCGGCGGCGATCAGCAGGCACAGCAGTGCCAGGTCGGGCCGTTCGTCGCGGGCCGCCTCGGCGAACCGCCGCCGGCCGGTGGTCTCGGTCATTCCGGCCGCCTTCCGTCCGCTGTCGGCCCCGGCCGCGCGGTCGGCGCGCGCCGTCGGTACTCCTCCATGGTCGTCCCTTCAGGGCGGTGTCCGCGCGGCCTCCGGGGCCCGGCGGCCCACCGCCGTTCAGCGTTCCGGTTCGCGACGGTAGTGGTAGGCGTGGTGCGTCGTGAAGCCGAGCCGGTCGTACAGCGCCAGCGCGCCCGCGTTGCCTGCCTCCACCTGGAGGTACGCGGCCGAGGCCCCCTCGTCCAGCGCCTGCCGCGCCAGCCGGGCCATGACCAGCGTCGCCAGTCCGCGCCGCCGGTGCCCGGGGGCGACCTCCAGCGCGGCGAACCCGGCCCACCGGCCGTCGACCACGCAGCGGCCTATGGCGGCACCGGGGACGGCGGCGAACCACACGGACGGACCGCCGGTCAGCACCGCGCGCGCCGCGGCGGGGTCGTCGACGCGCCCGTACGCGCGCAGCCACGCCTCGTCCGGCTCACGGCTCAGCAGCACCCCGCCGATGTCCTCCGGGATATCCGCGAGCGGCGCCAGGGCGGCCGTCCGCATCACCGCGTACCGCTCGCCGCTCCAGCCCCGCGCGGCCAGCTCCGCGTCGAGCCGCTCGTCCTCCGCCGGGTCGCCGGTGGTGACCTGGACGCGCGCCGGGAGTCCGCGTTCGTGGTACCAGGCGGTGACCCGGTCCAGCGCCTCCGGCAGCGGCAGCCCCGAATCGCCCAGGGGCAGCGCGGAGTTGGCGCGGGCGGTGAAACCGCCGGCCGCGCGGAGCGTCCAGCCGCCCAGCCGCCCGGTGTCGGTGGCCGGCCAGCCGCGCGCGGCGGCCTCCTGGAGCTCGCGCACGGTCGCCGCCGGACCGCGCCGCCGGGCGGGGGCGGCGGGCACCACCTTGCCCGCGACGAGCGCGTCCTCGGCGACCTCGACCGTCCGCCCGTCGCGGCGTGTGATCCGCAACACACCGTCCGTCCAGGAGTCGAGCACCCCCACGGCGTCGGCGAACCGTTCCGGGGAACGGGTACGGTCGTTCAACGCCCGCACCGACACCCTTTTCCCTACATCTTCGGAACTGATCCGGATTTCCAGCCGCCCGCCCGTGGTGAATTCCACAGCTCTCCCAGCCCCTCCTGTTCGTGATGTGCCCCGGAACGGAGATACTAGGTGTGGGCATCGACGACGCCGCGCTCCCGCGCGAGATGACCCCTACCGAGGAGGAACGACAGCGTGACCTACGTCATCGCGCAGCCTTGTGTCGACGTGAAGGACAAGGCGTGCATCGAGGAGTGCCCCGTCGACTGCATCTACGAGGGCTCCCGGTCCTTGTACATCCACCCGGACGAATGTGTCGACTGTGGCGCCTGTGAGCCGGTCTGCCCGGTGGAGGCGATCTTCTACGAGGACGACACCCCGGACGAGTGGAAGGACTACTACAAGGCGAACGTCGAGTTCTTCGACGAGCTCGGCTCGCCCGGTGGTGCCTCCAAGATGGGGCTGATCGAGCGGGACCACCCGTTCATCGCCGCGCTGCCGCCGCAGAACCAGTGAGCTGCCCCTAGGCACCGCACCCGGCCCCGTACAGCCCACCGCCGTACGGGGCCGCGGCATTCCCGACCCATGGACCACCCCCAGCGCAAGAGAGCGAGCAGCCCAGCGTGACCGCAGTCTCCTCCCGTCTCCCCGTCTTCCCCTGGGACCGCCTGGAGCCCTACAAGGCCACGGCCGCCGCGCACCCCGACGGCATCGTGGACCTGTCCGTGGGCACGCCGGTGGACCCGGTGCCCGCGCTGGTCCGCCGGGCCCTCGCCGAGGCGGCGGACAGCCCCGGCTATCCGACGGTCTGGGGCACGGCCGCGCTGCGCGACGCGCTCACCGGCTGGGTGGAGCGCCGGCTCGGCGCCCGGGACGTCGCCCACGAGAACGTGCTGCCGGTCGTCGGCTCCAAGGAACTGGTCGCCTGGCTGCCCACCCAGCTCGGCCTCGGGGCCGGCGACAAGGTCGCCTACCCGCGGCTGGCCTACCCGACCTACGAGGTGGGGGCGCGGCTGGCGGGCGCCGAGCCCGTCGTCTACGACGCCGGGGTGTTCGCCTCCGACGCCGCGCTCGCGGAGCTGGACCCGGCCGGCCTCAAGCTGCTCTGGCTGAACTCGCCCTCGAACCCCACCGGCCGCGTCATGCCGGCGGACGAGCTGCGCCGCGCGGTCGCCTGGGCCCGCGAGCACGGCGTCCTGCTCGTCAGCGACGAGTGCTACCTGGAGCTGGGCTGGGAGACCGAGCCGGTCTCCGTCCTCCACCCGGACGTCTGCGGTGGCTCGTTCGACGGCCTCGTCGCCGTCCACTCGCTGTCCAAGCGCTCCAACCTGGCCGGCTACCGGGCCGCGTTCCTCGCGGGCGACGCGGCCGTGCTGGGCGAGCTGCTGAAGATCCGCAAGCACGGCGGGATGATGGTCGCCGCCCCGGTGCAGGCCGCCACGGTGGCCGCGCTCGGCGACACCGCGCACGTCACCGAGCAGCGGGCGCGCTACGCCCGCCGCCGCGCCGCCCTGCGGGCCGCCTTCGAGGGCGCCGGGTTCCGCATCGAGCACAGCGAGGCGTCGCTGTACCTGTGGGCCACGCGGGACGAGCCCTGCTGGGACACGGTCGGGGAGCTGTCGAAGCGCGGCATCCTCGTCGCGCCCGGCGACTTCTACGGCGCGGCGGGCGAGCGCTTCGTGCGGATCGCCTTCACGGCGACGGACGAGCGGGTGGAGGCGGCCGTCCGCCGCCTGGCGGGCTGAGCCGGCCGCGCCCGTACGCGGCCCGTACACGAGCCGTACACGCGCGAAGGGCCCGGGAGGGGGATTCCCGGGCCCTTCGCGTGCCCGTGTGGGCGGTCCTGTCCGTCGGCGCCGGCGGTGCCGGCCGGTCCGCGGGCCGGTGGACGCGGCCCCGGACCGGACCGGCGGTCCGATCGGCCCGGCCGGTCCGCTCGGTGCGGCCGGTTCAGCCGCCGAGCGGCAGGGACTTGGTCACGCCGCCGCCGGCGAGCTGGTCGGTGGGCAGGCCCTTGCCGGCCGCGCCGCTCTTGCCCACGGTCTTGGCCGCGCCGCCGACCGTCGAACCGGCGGTGCCCGCCAGGTGGCCCGCGGTCTTCTGGCCGGACCGCAGGGTGGCCTTGCCCGTGGTGCTGGTGGTGCCGAGCGCCTTCTTGGCGGCGGGCAGGGCGGTGTGCACGACCTTGTTGCCGGCGTCCGTCGTCACCGCGCCGGCCGTCCGGGACACCGAGTCGACGTGGTTGCCCAGCTGGGCACCGTCCACCGCGCTCAGGCCGCCCAGCTCGGGGGCCTTGAGGGCGTCCGCGCTCGCCGCGCCGGCGGCGCCGACGACGGGGGCGGTGCCCGCCGCGACCAGCAGGGCGACCTGGGCGATCCGACGCGTGAGGGGGAGGGACATGTTGCTCCTTCGACGGGGTGTGACGGAACTGCTGTCGTGTGCTGTCCGGCGTCCGGACGCAGTGACTACCGCCCGAGCCCTCCGAAGGTTGCGGTGGCCTTGTGTAAAGAGTTGGTAATGCGTCGCATAATCAGCTCTGTGAACAATCGGGCAAACCAGTCGTGCGTCCGAGGGGCGCGAAAGACCGACAATCCGTTGTTCACCAGCGGCGCGAGGTGAAAGCGCCGCACCGGGCGGGCACGTATACCCCGGCCCCCCGGGCGACAACCTTCCGTTCCGGCGGATGCCCCCGGCGGGGGCAGGCTCGTACTACTGAGCGGTGGTGATCCGGACGGCCGTCGAGCCCTCGCCGGAGCGGCCGCTCTCCGTCCGCCAGCCGGCCCGGGACTCCTCGGCGGTCCACACCCGGCCGTCGAACGACACCCGGGTGATCCGCAGCTCCGCCGCGTTCGCCACCGCCCAGGACGCCAGCTCCCAGCCGCGCCGCCGCGGCCCGTCCTCCGCCGCCGCCGTCCGCACCGGCCGGGCCGGCACGGACACCGTGGGGGAGACGGCGCCGCGCCGCCCGGCGGTCTCCGCGGCCGGCAGCACCGACGCCCCGAAGTCCCGCCGCAGCTTGGCCCTGAGCGCCGCGGGGTCGCCCGGCTTCCCGTCGCTGGGGCTCGTCGCGCAGCTGAACGCGGCCGGGGCCCGCCCGGTCAGCGCCGCCGCCAGCAGCGAGGCCCCCGGCTCGTGCTTCGCGTACGCCTGCGGGAACCCGCTGCGCTGCACCCTCTGCGCCGCCACCGTCAGCGGCAGCCGCGAGTAGCCCGGCACCTGGACGAGGTGCTCGTAGAACGAGCCCGACGCGTAGACCGGGTCGGTGATCTGACGGGCCGTGCCCCAGCCCTGCGTCGGCCGCTGCTGGAACAGGCCCTGGGAGTCCCGGTCGCCGTGGTGGATGTTGC
The DNA here is from genome assembly GCF_051386555.1 of Streptomyces sp. URMC 126. Classification (NCBI taxonomy): domain Bacteria; kingdom Bacillati; phylum Actinomycetota; class Actinomycetes; order Kitasatosporales; family Streptomycetaceae; genus Streptomyces; species Streptomyces sp. URMC 126. Next base: position 8,960 of record NZ_JBPQTX010000030.1, on the reverse strand, counting down.
GCAGCCCCGACTCCTGCATCGCGGTGGCCAGGGCGATCGTCACGGCCCGCTCCGGCAGTCCGCGCGACGTCCCCACGGCGGTGATGGCCGAGGCGTTCGCCGCCTGCTCCGGGTCGAGCGAGTACGACTCCCCGTCCACCCGCACCGTGCAGCGCGGGGCGCCCGGGCCGGCCGTCAGGTAGTGCGCGACCAGGTAACCGGCCAGCGCCAGCAGCACTCCGCAGGCGGCCCCGACGCGCAGCAGTCGGCCGCGGCGGACAGCGAAGATCGGGGGCATGCGGCCCACGTTACTTGACGGAGCAGGTGGTGGGCCGCTTCGTCCGGCCTGGTGTCCGGAAGGCCGGGCCGCGGGTGGAGGGCTTGGTTCCGGTGCGGGGCGCGTCCCGTCGCGAGGATGCCGCGCCACCCGCCGCGAGGATGCCGCGCCACCCGTCGCGAGGATTCCGGCCGCCGGCCCGGGACCGGTCTCCGCACCCCGGGTTAGAGTCGCCTGCATGGATCACGCCGCCGCACTGGACCTGTCCCTCGACGCCGCCGCGCTCACCGCGCGCCTCGTCGACTTCCCGTCGGTCAGCGGTACGGAGGGGCCGCTCGCGGACGCCATCGAGCGCGCCCTGCGCGAGCTTCCCCACCTGACGGTCGACCGGTACGGCAACAACGTCGTCGCCCGCACCCGCCTCGGCCGCGCCGAACGCGTCGTCCTCGCCGGGCACATCGACACCGTGCCCATCGCCGACAACGTCCCCTCCAGGCTCGACGACGACGGCGTCCTCTGGGGCTGCGGCACCAGCGACATGAAGGCCGGCGTGGCCGTGCAGCTGCGCGTCGCCGCGACCGTGCCGGAGCCCAACCGCGACCTGACCTTCGTCTTCTACGACAACGAGGAGGTCGCCGCCCACCTCAACGGGCTCGGGCACATCGCCGAGGCCCACCCCGACTGGCTGGCGGGCGACTTCGCCATCCTCCTCGAACCCTCCGACGCCGAGGTCGAGGGCGGCTGCCAGGGCACCCTGCGGATGATCCTGCGCATGGAGGGCGAGCGCGCCCACTCCGCCCGCGGCTGGATGGGATCCAACGCGATCCACGCCGCCGCGCCGGTCCTCGCCCGGCTCGCCGCCTACGAGCCGCGCCGGCCCGTCATCGACGGCCTCCGCTACCACGAGGGCCTCAACGCCGTCCGCATCGGCGGCGGGGTGGCGACCAATGTGATCCCCGACGAGTGCACCGTGACGGTGAACTTCCGCTACGCCCCGGACCGCACCGAGGAGGAGGCGATCGCCCACGTCCGCGAGGTGTTCGCGGACTGCGGCGTCGCGGAGATGACCGTCGACGACCACTCGGGCGGCGCCCTGCCCGGCCTCTCCCACCCGGCCGCGGCCGCCTTCATGGAGGCCGTCGGCGGCGAGGCGCGGCCCAAGTTCGGCTGGACCGACGTGGCCCGCTTCTCCGCCCTCGGGGTCCCCGCCGTCAACTACGGGCCCGGCGACCCGCTGTACGCGCACAAGCGCGACGAACACGTGGTCGTGGAGCGGATCCACCGGTGCGAGGAGCGGCTGCGCGCCTGGCTGACGGCCTGATCCGGATCGCTCGGGCACCCCGCTCCTCGCCCGTTGGGCCTACGCTGAACTGCACCAACGGCAGCGGAGGGAGCACGGAATGGTCAATTCCGACGGGGCGCGCACACGGCGGGAGCAGCGCCGGGGGCCGGTGCTGCGACGCCATGGGCAGATGCAGCAGGGCACCACGGACCAGCATCTGCTGGACACCCGGGGGACGGCGGACTGGGTGCACGAGGACCCGTTCCGGGTGCTGCGCATCCAGTCCGAGTTCGTCGAGGGCTTCGGCGCCCTCGCCGAACTCCCCCCGGCGATCAGCGTGTTCGGCTCCGCCCGGACCCGGCGGGACTCACCGGAGTACGAGGCCGCGACCGCGATCGGCCGGGGCCTGGTCGAGGCCGGCTTTGCCGTGATCACCGGCGGCGGGCCCGGCGCGATGGAGGCCGCGAACAAGGGCGCGATGGAGGCGGGCGGCGTCTCCGTCGGCCTCGGCATCGAGCTGCCCTTCGAACAGGGCATCAACCCCTATGTGAACCTGGGGGTCGACTTCCGCTACTTCTTCGTCCGCAAGACGATGTTCGTGAAGTACGCGAGCGGCTTCGTGGTGCTGCCGGGCGGGCTGGGGACGCTGGACGAGCTGTTCGAGGCGCTCACCCTGGTGCAGACGAAGAAGGTGACGCGGTTCCCCATCGTCCTCTTCGGGTCCGCGTACTGGAGCGGGCTGGTGCGGTGGATCGAGGACACGCTGGTGGCCGAGGGCAAGGTGGGGGCGCACGACCTCCAGCTGTTCCATGTGACGGACGACGTGGAGGAGGCCATCGCGCTGGTGACGAAGGAAGCGGGGGCCTGAGGGCTCCCGCCCGCTGTCGCGGGGCGTGAGTGAGCGGGGGGCGCCGGGTCTGCCGGGCCCCCGCCCGGCCGGGTTCCCACCCGGAAGGCCGTCGTCGAGCGGCCACCGCCGTACGACGGCCGGGCCGTGCCGCACCGGGCCGCCGCCGCGCCGCGGCCTCTCGCCGAGCCGGGCGCGGCCCTGGGCTCAGGCCAGGCCGCGCCGGGTCACCGCCGGCTCCCGGTGCCCGGCGATGGCCGCCACCATGTCCAGCACCTGCTTCGTCTCGGCCACCTCGTGCACCCGGTACACCCGGGCGCCCAGCCAGGCCGACACCGCGGTGGTGGCCAGCGTGCCGAGGAGCCGCTCCTTGACCGGGCGGTCGAGCGTCTCGCCGACGAAGTCCTTGTTGGACAGCGAGACCAGCACCGGCCAGCCGGTCTCCGTCATCTCGCCGAGCCGCCGCGTGGCCTCCAGCGAGTGCCGGGTGTTCTTCCCGAAGTCGTGCCCCGGGTCGATCATGATGCCGTCGCGCCGCACGCCGAGCGCTACGGCCCGTTCGGCCAGCCCCACGGTGACCCGCAGGATGTCCGCCATCACGTCCTCGTACTCGGTCCGGTGCGGCCGGGTGCGCGGCTCGACGCCGCCCGCGTGCGTGCACACCAGACCCGCGCCGTACCGGGCCGCGACCTCGGCCAGCCGGGGGTCGAAGCCGCCCCACGCGTCGTTCAGCAGATCCGCGCCGGCCTCGCAGACGGCCTCGCCGACCTCGTGCCGCCAGGTGTCCACGCTGATCACCACGTCCGGGTGGCGGCGGCGCACCTCGGCGACGAAGCCGACGGTCCGCCGGGCCTCCTCCTCGGCCGTCACCTCCTCGCCGGGACCGGCCTTCACCCCGCCGATGTCGATGATCGCGGCGCCCTCGGCCACCGCCTGCTCGACCCGGGCCAGCGCGGGCTCGTCCTGGAAGGTGGCCCCCCGGTCGTAGAACGAGTCCGGTGTCCGGTTGACGATCGCCATGATCACCGGCTCGTGGGCCCCGAACTCGCGTCGTCCCAGCCGCAGCATTTCCCGCACTCCCTCTCCGTGGTCCGCCAGCGACCTTAACCGCCGGTGTGGCCTGAAGGGACACGGACGGGCATGGCACGATCAGGGAGGACGGATCGACCGTCGGAATCCGTCCGCCGGCACCCCGGGGAGACGTTCGTGTTCTGGTTCCTGCTCATCGCGCTGGCCGTGGTGGTCGCCGCGGTCACCCTGGCCGTGCTGAGCGGCCGCGACGGCGTGCTGTCCGAGGCGGAGCCGGACCGCACCGCCTGGTCGCTGCCCCCGGACCGGCCGCTGGCCCGTACGGACGTCGACGGCCTGCGGCTGCCGGTGGCCCTGCGCGGCTACCGCATGGTCGACACGGACGACGTCCTGGACCGGCTGGCCGCCGAGCTGGCCGAGCGGGACGCGCGCATCGCCGAGCTGGAGGCGGCCCTGGCGGGGGCCCGCGCGGAGGCGCGCGGCGCGGGCGGTACCGAGGCGGGGCCGGGCCCGGCGGACGACGAGAACCGGAGTGAGGGGGAGCGGGCATGAGCGGCGGAGTGGTGATCGGGCCGGACGGCCTGGCGCGGTGCCCGTGGGGGCTGGAGGACGCCTCTCGCGAGGACTACCGCCGCTACCACGACACGGAGTGGGGCGTTCCGGTCCGCGGGGACGACGCCCTGTTCGAGCGGATATGCCTGGAAGCGTTCCAGTCCGGCCTCTCCTGGCTGACGATCCTCCGCCGCCGCGAGGGGTTCCGCACGGCCTTCGCCGGCTTCTCCATCGCCAAGGTCGCGGCCTTCACGGAGGCGGACGAGGCCCGGCTGCTCGCCGATCCGGGGATCATCCGCAACCGCGCGAAGATCAGCGCGGCGCTGGCGAACGCGAAGGTCGCCGCCGAGTGGGCCCCGGGCGAGCTCACGGAGCTCGTCTGGTCCCACGCCCCGGCGTCCGGGTCGCGTCCCGTGCCCCGGACGGCGGCGGACGTGCCGGCGCTGACGCCGGAGTCGACGGCGCTGTCGAAGGAGCTCAAGAGGCGGGGGTTCCGGTTCGTGGGACCGACGACGGCTTACGCGCTGATGCAGGCGTGCGGGCTGGTGAACGATCACTTGGCGGGGTGCCACGTGAGGGCGTGAGTGGGTGTGCCCCGGTCCCGCCCTTTCGCCGTTTCCTGGGGCTGCGCCCCAGACCCCGCTTGATCGCGGCTTCGCCGCTCGTCCTCAAACGCCGGACGGGCTGGATAGTGCCGCCCTGGGGGTGGGAGCCCTCACCGCCCCGTGAACCGCGGCCGCTCCTTCTTCAGGAAAGCCTCCACCGCCGCCCGGTGATCCTCGGACCCGCCCACCCGCGTCTGCAGGACCTCCTCCACCGCCAGCGTCTCGGCGAGCGAGTGGTCCGCCCCGAAGGCCAGCGCCTGCTTGATCGCCGCGAAGGTCAGCGTCGGTCCCTCGGCGAGCCGCCGTGCGACGGCGGTCGCCTCGGCGAGCAGGTCGGCGGCGGGTACGACCTTGTGCGCGATGCCGAGATCGAGCGCCTCCCGGGCGGACACGTTCCGCGGGAAGAGCATGAGGTCCATGGCCCGGCTGTGACCCACGAGCCGCGGCAGGGTCCAGGAGACGCCGGAGTCGCCGGTCAGGGCCACCCCGGCGAAGGCGGTGTTGAAGGAGGCCGTGTCGGCGACGACGCGGTAGTCGGCGGCGAAGGCGAAGCCCGCGCCGGCCCCGGCGGCGACCCCGTTCACCCCGGCGACCACCGGCTTGGGCATCTCGGCGAGGGCGAGGGTGATGGGGGAGTAGTGCTCCTTGACCGTCTCCCAGGTCCGCGCCGTGCCGTGCTCGCGGTCGGCGGCCAGGGAGGCGGTGTGCTCCCTGAGGTCCTGGCCGACGCAGAAGGCGCGTCCGGTGCCGGTGAGCAGGACGGCGCGGACGGCGGTGTCCTCCGCCGCCTCGCGGACCGCGTCGCGGAGGGCGACCTTGGTCGCGGTGTCCATCGCGTTCATCGCGTCGGGCCGGTTCACGGTGATCGTCGCGAGCCCTTCGGCCACCTCGTACAGCACGGTGTCGGCCATGGCACGTCCCTCCCTGGAATGACTGCGGTCAGCGGTCAGCTTGCCGCAGTCGGCCGTGAAGAACAGGGGGCCCGCATGTGACCTGCGTCAAAGAAGTCAAAGAATCGTTCCTCTGTGCGGGTGCGTGGTTGCCGAGCGGGGACCGGGCAATCGCCGAATTGGGTGGTTTTGCCGGAGCGTGTTGCCGAAGGGATGCCGACCGATGTTGGTCATTGGGTCGCGCGATGCGGGATAATGGCCTGGAAGCAATGTGTTCGATGCCGGTGACACGTGCCCTTCGGAGGGGTCGTCGGCTGACGATGAGCTGGTTTCAGGAAGGGGAACGAGCATGGCGGCCATGAAGCCGCGGACGGGCGACGGCCCGCTCGAGGTGACCAAGGAGGGGCGGGGCATCGTCATGCGGGTTCCGCTCGAAGGCGGCGGTCGTCTCGTCGTCGAGCTGACCCCGGACGAGGCGGCGGCTCTTGCCGACGCCCTGAAGAACGTCGTCGTCTGACACCCGGACCGCGGGTCTTTCGCTGACTTTCCCCTGCCCTGGCGGCCGGATCTCCGGCCCCCAGGGCAGGGTTTTCTCTTGTACGGGCGGGTGGCCGAGCGAGCGTGGCGACCGGTTTCGGGACGTTTCCGTCCCGGCGTCGGACGATACGGTTCCGGCCTTCCGCCGATGGCCGGAAACCGACGGTCGCCGTCCCGGCTCCCGCCGCTCCCGTCGCCGTCGCCCGGCCCTCCGTTCCCACGGGTCCCGCCGCGCGGTGTGCCCTCAGCCCCGCCGCGCCGCACACAGCAGCCCGTCGCCCACCGGCAGCAGCGACGGCAGCAGCACCGTCGACTCCCGGACCACCCTCAGCAGTTCGCGCAGCCGCAGCACCTCGGCGGGCTGGGCGGCCGAGTCCACCGTCCGGCCGTCCGCGAAGACGCCCTCGAAGCAGACGACCCCGCCGGGACGGAGCAGGCGCAACGATTCCGCTAGGTAGTCGAGGTACTCCAGCCGGTCACCGTCGCAGAACACCAGGTCGTATCCGCCGTCCGCCAGTCGCGGCAGCACCTCCAGCGCGCGGCCGGGGATGAACCGGGCGCGGTTCCCGGCGAAGCCCGCGGCGCGGAACGCCTGCCGGGCGAACTGCTGGCACTCGGGGTCACTGTCCACGGTGGTGAGCACGCCGTCCGGGCGCATGCCGTGCAGAAGGTGCAGACCGGAGACGCCGGTGCCCGTGCCGATCTCCGCGACGGCCTTGGCGTCCACGGCGGCGGCGAGCAGGCGCAGCGCGGACCCGGTGCCGGACGACACCGAGCGGAGCCCCGCCTCGTGGGCCCGGTCGCGTGCCCAGAGCAGCGCCGGGTCCTCGATGTGCTCGACGCCGTACGCATCGGCGAACGCCCAGCTCGTCTGCCGGTTGCCGGTAATGGCCCTCTCCTGTCCCCATGTGTCGACGCAACGGTGACTGTATCCGCTGTGGTCGGGAACCCGCAGATGGGACCATGCGTTGACGGGGTGTGAGGCAGTGCGGGAGGAGAGGGTGAGGGGCCCGGTGGCCCAGGCGGGGGTCCGGACCGCGGATCAATCCCAAAACCAGGTCAAAATTCCTTATCCGGAGCTAACGGGCGAGGTGGATATGGTAGGGGCTCCACTGGACACCACCAGAGCCGACAGGGGAGGTGCGGCTTCGAACGGTGACCGCAGGGGAGTGCTCAAGCGCTTCCGCCGGTCCGCCGCGGAGCCGAAATCCGTGACCGACACCGCTGACCGTTCCGCCGCCCGCAAGACCGCGACCGCGACGTTCGCCACCGACGCGGACGCGCCGGCGTGGACGCCTCCCACCTGGGAGGAGATCGTCAGCACGCACAGCGCACGGGTCTACCGCCTCGCCTACCGCCTGACGGGCAATCAGCACGACGCGGAGGACCTGACGCAGGAGGTCTTCGTCCGCGTCTTCCGTTCGCTGTCCACGTACACGCCGGGGACGTTCGAGGGCTGGCTGCACCGCATCACCACCAACCTCTTCCTCGACATGGTCCGCCGCCGCCAGCGCATCCGCTTCGACGCGCTGGGCGACGACGCCGCCGAGCGGCTCCCCAGCCGGGAGCCCTCCCCCCAGCAGCACTTCAACGACACGCACTTCGACGCGGACGTACAGCAGGCGCTCGACACCCTGGCGCCCGAGTTCCGCGCCGCGGTGGTCCTCTGCGACATCGAGGGCCTCTCCTACGAGGAGATCGCGGCGACCCTCGGCGTGAAGCTGGGCACCGTCCGCAGCCGTATCCACCGCGGCCGTTCCCACCTGCGCAAGGCCCTGCGGCACCGCTCGCCCTCCGCCCGTGCCGAGCAGCGCGCCTTGGCCGGTGCGGCCCCCGGCGCCCGGCTGAGTGGGGAGGTCGGGATCGCGTGACCGGTTCAGGCGGTCAGTCCCCCGCCGAGCTGCATCTCGGCGACCGCCTCGCGGCCCTGGTCGACGGGGAATTGGGACACGATGCGCGGGAGCGGGTGCTCGCCCACCTCGCCACCTGCTGGACCTGCAAGGCCGAGGCCGACGCTCAGCGCCGGCTCAAGAGCGTGTTCGCGGAGGCGGCGCCCCCGCAGCTCTCCGAAGGGCTGCTCGCCCGGCTCCAGAGCCTGCCGGCGATGGGCCCTGACGGCCCCGCGGGTCCCCGGCAGCCGGGGACGCCGACCGATGGCGGTCCGGGCGGCACCGACCGCGAGGACGGCTTCGGCCCGCGGGCGGACGCCTTCGCCCTCCTGCCGGTGGGTGCCCTGGCGCCCCGCGACCGCGGGTTCCGCGTCCACGAGGTGGGACGGAGCCCGTCGCGCGGCCGGCGGTTCGCCTTCGCGGCGGCGGGGGCCGTCACGATAGCGGCCTTCGCCCTGGTCGGCGCCGAGCCGCTGCGGACCGCCGTCGAGGCCCCCCGGGCCCGTCCCGAGAACCCCCGGGTGTCCCACCCGCTCAACCCCCTCGCCCTGTCCGCGCCCGGCGACGGCACGGCGGGCGGCGCCCGGAACGGCGGCGGGGAGGGGCGCAGACCGGACCGAGGCCGCTCGGGCGCCCCCCGGACGCCCGCACCGGACGCCGCGCGCTCCGCACGCCCGTCCGTGACCAGGGCAGCGCTGGTCATACCGCCCGCGCTGCCGGTCGCCGTCCCCTTCCGGATGCCCCGGCAGACGGCCGTCACACGCTGACGCGGTCGCTCATACAGCCGCTGATGCGCACCTGACAGGCCGGGGTTACCCTGCTCGCGCCCGCCGGCACCTGGTTGAATCGCCGGTGGGCCGGGCATCCCGCTGGATGCCACGGCTCGTGGACGCATCGTGGGGGGAGCAGAGATGGACGAGGGCAAGGCACCGGTGCCGCCGACCGGGCCGCACGGACAGGACGGCTCCCCGGCACCCGCGGCCGGGCACCCGGCACAGGGGAGGGCGCCCCTGCACGACCCGGACCCGTACGGGACACCCCCCTACGGCCGCCCGGGCCCCTGGGCCCCGGCC